>CAZJJA010000040.1:0-9443 GCA_964546235.1 uncultured Thermofilaceae archaeon
TCGATTCTTCTTCTCCTTCTTCTGTAGAAATTTCGGCTTCGCCGCTTTTCTCAATTTCCCAGCGCTCAAGTATAGAAATTATCTTTTCTATAACCTCAGCTTCTTCAGCCGGTAACTCTATCGAAGGCTTCTTACCATGACGCCTTATATATCGAATCACCTTCTCCAGGCGTAGAAGAAACATGTATTTTATGGTATTCAATAACAGGACACATTCATACTCACAACTTCCCGACTCTTCAAGTCTTCTTATTTCCTTTAATATATCAGCATAAAAATTAACATTTAAACTATCTACATCATTGCTGAGAAGTTCTTTAAGGAAAGTGGCCATCAACTCCGAATGCGACATTAAAACCTAGAAACTATTTTGATTCCATATTTTTTAGCTCTTCGCTAAAAAAATGTCAGTGGTTTCTAAATTCCTTAATCTTATCTACAATCTCCTCTCTCAATCCCATCTTTTTGAGTTCGTCTATGGACTCTATCTTTTCTTCCAAAGCCTTTATTGTCTCCGTGTATTCGTATGGAAAAACGACCCATCCATCCATTACGCGCACATAATAGTCTGGTGTTATTGGACTCCACTTTTTGATGTATGGAGCTGCACTCTTCACTTCGCGAGCACCTCTTTCCTTCACGTGTTCTAGGGCAAGTTTTAGAGTCTCACCCGTATCTACTATATCGTCGACAAGCAACACCTTTTTCATGTTAACATCTTGAACCAGTGGTTGAACTATTTCAGGTTTTGTTTTGGTCTCGTCCACGCCAGTATAGAATTTTATGGTAAGCCCAGCGACGTCAGGCACTTCGAGGAGATCCGACAATATGCGTCCAATAACCCATCCTCCACGCGCTATTGCAACAAGCACGTCTGGTTTGAAGCCAGACCGTTTTATCTTCTTTGCAAGCTCAAAGACATCCCAGTAAAGCTCTTCCCAGTCCAGTACTATCAGTCTAACCATATTCTTATAGACAGAATTACTAATGTAAAATTTACGGAGAATTCAATCCTATATTACGGAGAAACTTTATCACAAGGCCACCTTTATAATCAATAGATGCTGAAAGAAATCCTTGTAGGAACGTGTGGTTTTTCTACAAAAGGTGGAAAGAAGAATTATTATAAGGTTTTCAAGGTTGTAGAAGTTCAAGACACATTTTATCGAATCGTAAGAGAAGAAACATTGGAAAAATGGAGAAAGGAAGCACCAGAAGACTTCGAGTTCACAATTAAAGCCTTTCAGGGAGTAACACATACCACATCGTCTCCTACCTGGCGACGTTCGAACATAAAACCGGACCCATCTTCCAAGGATAATTACGGTAACTTTAAACCGACTAAAGAGGTAGACGACTCATGGAAATACACGTTGTCAGCCGCAAAAATCCTTGGGTCACAATTTATAGTTGTCCAAACACCTGCAAGCTTTAAGCCAACAGAAGAAAATATAGAGAACCTAAGAAAGTTCTTTCAAGAGAAACCTCGAGACAATATAATTGTCGGATGGGAGCCTAGAGGAGCCTGGTATAATAATCAAGAGTTACTCTCCAGTCTCCTCAAAGAGCTAAAACTGGTTCACATCGTGGACCCGCTTAAACGACCTGTACTTTTCCACACAGAAACATACTACTTTAGGCTGCATGGACTAGGCAGAGGAGATGTAAACTATAGATACAAGTACACCACTGAAGACCTTGAGCGCTTGGCTGAAATTTTGGAAAATCTAAGCGGAAAACGAGCCTACATAATGTTCAACAATGTTTACATGTATGACAATGCGTTAGAATTCAAAGAAATGTTAAAAAACAAAGGCTATAACGTGTTATAGATTAGAGATTTTTTATTATTGCCCTGGTATCGATCCTTTTGCCAAGATAACGTTTAAGCAGTGATATCGTGTCAACGGGCGTGGGGTCAACTCCTCGCGTGAGAGCCACAACAACCGAAATCACATCAACTGTGAAGAATAGTTCATAGAGTTCACAAAGCTTTGAGCTACCCTCTACACGAATTTTGTAAGACTTTAATCCCAGCTGGCTCCAGAATTCCTCCAAGAATTCTATCCTATATTTTATGTAGTCTTTCTCCTCGGATCCCCTTAAGAATACAGTTACAAACTCTTTGGCACTCTCCTTGTCCCAGCCCATTATTTCGTTGTGATTCACTTCTGGAAAGTCTCCATAGAAAGCGTGGATCTTTGCATTCTCGTTGAGCTGTGTCTTAAACCTATACCCAGGAGAAATGTAAGGCCTGTACGAGTATACTACAGGTATTTTTCCCCCCACTATTTCGTCAACAAGCCCTCTAAGCTCTCCTCTAACTGCGCACTCAAACATAACGTCTCTCTTTTCTCTCAAATGCCTTGCACAACTCTCTATTTCACCAAGTATTTTCTCGTCAACCAAACCAGCTTTTTGCAAGATACTGATCAGCGCCACGGACATATATGGAAAAGAAGCTCTGGGCTGCAAACCTCCTGGAAGCTTTACTGTTGGTATACCTAATCTTCCAGACACCTCACTCATAATGCCGTCAGAAGTGACAGAAATTATATGAGCCCTAGATTTCACAGCTGAAGAAAAAACCCTTAGGGTTTCTTCCGTATTGCCCGAATAACTTACCGCTAGAACCAGGCTTTTCTCATCAACAAATCTAGGCAACGACATCTCTCTAACCAGAATAATTGGTACTTCCAACTGATCGAAAAATAGATCCTGGAGAAATATTCCTCCAATAGCAGAACCACCCATTCCTGCAATAACTACCTTATCAACATCGTCATTGTTCACAGATACCTCGATACCACCATAAAGCCTCAACGCATCTACAAGGTCTTCAGGATAACGATATATCCTTTCAGACATTCTTCCCTTATCTATGTTCTTAAGGTCGCCACCCAAGATGCTATATACGTCTTTTCCATTCACACAATTCACCCAGACGTTCTAAATATAACAGGGCATACAATTACGTTTTCCCTCTTTTTATCGCATCCAGGATGTTATCTATGGAAACTTTATACTCCTTCCAATTCTCGAGATCCCTTAAAGTAACCTGGTTCTCTTTAAGCTCTTTTGGACCTATTATCACAGCGAAGCGAAAACCTCTTTTAGAAGCTTTTTCTAGACTTTTAGTCAGGCTTCTAACAGAATAATCTACTATTGTCGATAAACCACCAGCTCTAATTTTCTCGGCAATTTCAATGCATTTCTTCAGTATATCCCAGGAATATTTTACTGGAATAACAACCACATCGTTACGATAGGTAAACTCCTTGAGCTTCCCCTCTATCAGTAAACTTTCAATGAGCCTTTCTAGTCCAATAGACATACCTGTGGCTGGAATATGAGGTCCTCCAACAATGCTGACAAGGTCATCATATCTTCCTCCTCCAGCAAAGCTCCCCATCTCCCCTGTAACCCCGGTTTTAACTTCAAAAACCAGACCCGTATAATACGCTAGCCCCCTAACAATGCTGTAATCTACTTTAACTTTAATTGAATAGGAATCATTTAGCAACTCTACTGTCCGCGATAAATGGTTTAGACCCTCTTTTCCTCTATCACTCTTCAGATCTAAATCGAGAGATCCTTCTTCTAAAGTACTAAGCATTTCTTCAACACTGGACTCGTTAGCACCCATTTTTACAAGTTCTTCTATAACGTAGTCCTTCCCACGCTTATCCAGCTTATCGAGAACCCTCAGAGCATCGTCTAATCTTTCGGCACTAATACCCGACTGCAAAACAATCTCTTCTACTATCCTCCTATCACTGACATGAATGCTGAATCTCTCTAAACCCGCATGCCTTATCGACCTATATGTAACCGCTATAACCTCGGCATCACCCTCTGGTCCTGAAACACCTATCAGTTCTATCCCCGCCTGCCAAAACTCCCTATATCTACCCTTTTGTGGCTCTTCATAACGCCAAACAGGCTGAATATAGTAGAACCTTATAGGGCGGGGCATATCAAGCCTACTTGCAACTATTCTGGCAATAGGTGTTGTTAGTTCAAACCTCAATCCAAGACTTCTTCCAGCTTTATCCTTAAACCAGTATATCTGCTGCTTCACTTCTTCGCCCGCTTTTGCCACCAAAAGATCTAGGTGTTCAAACGCTGGAGTAACTACTTCGCCATAACCGTATCTCTCAAAAACCTCTCTTATCCTCTCTGAAACAACCCTTCTCTTTATATTCTCCTCAGGCAACCAGTCGCGTGTTCCACGTGGAGGCTGAAACATAACACTTATACTAAACTCTTTCCTATGAAAATATTATCTTTAACTCTCAATATTCTAACTGGTATCTTCATCCCGATTGGAGGGGGGCCACTAACACCTACCACAGTAACTATCCTGTTTCTGGCTACACCTAGCCATTGATTTTTCAACCATCCCCAATACACTATCCTTACTCCAACACGTTCTCCCTCGCGAAAAGCGTAAGGAATCCTCTCAGCCTTAACAATATCAAAGTCTTCTGGGCTTAGTATAAGTTTCACACCATACACCTTTTCCCATTCACGGAGTTTTTCATAAAATTCCCTCCAGCTCATGGGCTTTGTTCCAGGAGGCTTTCTTCCATACTTGTGTTCCTCATACTTTTGTATACCCAGGGGCGGCCACCTCTTTCCAGCTCCTATTCTAAGCGCAAACTCAATGATCTTTGGTATCTCCTCGTCATTATACCCGGGAACCCATACCGGTGCGATGAGTAGATCCATTTTCAGGCTGCTAGATATATATTCGGCTATCTCAACAACTTTGTTGACGTCAAACCAAGGCATTCCCGAAAGAATTTTTGCTTTTTGAGGATCCAAAGCATCCAGTGATAAATTTATCCTATCTAGCCCTGCATCGTCTAGAGCATCTACTATTTTCTTGTTTAGCAACCCACCATGCGTTTCCATTGCAATGGTTTCTACAAATCCTTGTGATCTTAGACGTTTTATTAGCTCGACCAAATGTGGGTACATCAAAGGATCCCCGACTGCATCTATATATGCGTGAATCTTCTCCAAACCCTTAGCAGACACAGCCCATCTTATCCATCTTAAAAGATGAGACATTTCTACATAAAACTCCGTCTGCCGGTTCTTCGAATTAGGACCAGCATCCACGGAACAAAAAATACAAGAAAATGGACAAAAAGAGGATGGACGTATCTGTAAGAGATTTGTGCCTCTGTCAACAATACCGAAAGCTATATGTCCAATAAGTGGTATAGGTTCTTTAATGTGGAGAAAGCGTCTAGCCAAAAAGTTCCCACCCTTCCTCTTCCTCCTTTTCTCCCTTGAGCTCTTTTATGAAGTCTTTTATCTTTTCTATCAGGCTACTTTTTTCCTCCTCACCTTCTTCTATAATCTCTTCCTCATACACTAATAATTCCTCAACTTCTTTCACATACTTATATTTCCTATAAAAGAGAAAGGCAACAACTACAGCAACAATCAAGGCTGCTATCAATATTATCGACTGATATAGTGATAACTTGAGAAACGGTGTATCTATGAAAATGTCTAGAAAAACTTTGTTTTCACTCGAAGGCTCTACATTGATTTTAGACACGAGTCCCCCATATACAACGACAGCCGAAATACTACTGCCAGGTGGACATGGAACGTTGTTAAAAATAGCGTTTCCGGACGAATCCGTCTTTGCAGTATATATTACAGTCTTTCCGCTACTTACGACGGTCAGGTTTACTACAGCACCCAAGAGAGGCCTAGAGAACCATCCTTCGATATGAACCTTTATATCAGCAACGCTCGTCTTTATATCAATCTTCTTTTCTTTCAAATCGTTTGTAGTTAATACACCGTCATAGACTGGAATTGAGTTACAGAACACTGTTAGCTTAATATCTGTTTCAGGCACATGCTTTAGGTAAATTACTCCATTTTCTACCGTGAAATTTAGCTGTCTCCGCCCATAGCTTACAGCAACTTGACAGCCTGATAACGGCTCCTCCTGGATGTTATACAGCCTTACCACCGCATCGTATACTGGAACACTAATCTCTACCTGAGAAGAAGAAATCTTATTAACAACATATTTCCATGAAAACTCGTCATATTCCACACTTATTTCGTATCGTCCCTCAACCCACATCATACCCAAATCTAAAACCCATTCAGGTGTTTCAGAATTCAGCTTTCCCTCTTTAATGATTATTCCGCTTAATGAGAACAAAACCTTTACCTCTAGTCCTTTGGGAAGCGATGCGGAACCTTTAGGTCTAATCTTTAGTTCTACATTTTTTAGGGGAAAAACTATCGTTAAACTATTCTCGCCAATGTAGTTTTCAACCCTTATATCTATGCCATACCATTTTATTGTGAACGAATATTGACCTTCGACAACATCCGTTAATACTATTCTACCACTGTTATCGGTGTATATATTAACTTCCTCACCAATAGGATTAGATATTTTGATCTCCGTGTTTACAATCGGTAATTTGTCTAGATTTTTTACAAATACTGTTACAGAGGGGAGTATGGAAAGCTGAACAACGATTTCACGAGGACTACTCTCATCAACATTTACCGTCTTCGTTGTCAAAATATTATTGCCTAAAAACACTTTGACGATATATGTTCCGTAAGGGATATCTTTTAGATGCATAACGTCTGTATTTGAGAAACTTATGCTAACTACTTTCTCTTCCTTCTCCGTATATAAAACCGCCTTTCCATCTAATCCTCGAACGCTGCTTCCGTCTCTTTTTTGGAAGCTTATTGTGACTTCAGATGCAACGGGAAATCTTATTAGAAGTCTAGATGCTGAACAACCTATATCGTAAATGTCTGATACCTTTGTCTCGACCACACCATTCCAAGTATAAGTAGCTTCGACTTGGTACTGTCCAGTGGGTAAGATATGTGTTTCTTCTACATTAAAAACAAATGTTTTTCCAGAAATTGACATTTTCACCTCTATATTATCGTTAAACTTGTTTTCCGAATCATCCAATGCAGATATCGTAACTCTGGTTGTATTAGTGTAAACTTTTATCTCACTAGAATTCTCGTCCAGATTTATGTAAGACTGATAAACTAGCACACCGCGCCATGTAACCTTAAGGGTATACTCTCCGGCTTCCATGTTTGTTAGAGAACAAGAATAACAATAACCGTTAAAGACTTTACTTCCGTTCGAATCAATAAGCATAACATACGGCTTTAATGTTCCTTCAACAAGATTTTCTCCGTTGCAGGTATAGATTTTTAGAGTTGCATTAACCAATTGAGTCTGGTTTGTAGTCTGCGAGATAACGGTATAAGAACCTCCCACGACATATTTTCCCTCAACATTAGGAAACAGACAGAAAAGTCCAACAATTATAATCATAAGTAAGAAAATAACGTGATACACGGGAAGCCTGTCCGCTGTAAAGCTTTCTTTCGATGTAATCACTTCAAAACTCAACATTCATGGGGGATATAAAAGTAAAGTGGATAATTCAGGTGTCGGAATCTAATATATTTGGCCGAGACAACATAATTTATGATAAGAGATCATGTCTAAAGAAAATCTTGTTGTAATAGGAGGAAAAAATTGTGGAGAACTTGCAAAAAGAGTTGCTGAAAAGCTGGGTGGAAAATATATACAGCTTTTCGTTAGAAAGTTTCCTGACGGAGAAGTTTACATAAGGCTGCCCGAAAGTATAGAAGGTGATATCTCTATACTCTTTTCATGCCTAGGTAACAGACCAAATGAGGGATTGGTAGAGACTGTTTTTGCGTTGAAATCTTTAGAAGACTATGGAGCGGAGAAACATATTCTAGTCATCCCTTACATGCCATATGCTAGACAAGACGAGGTGTTTTCTTTTGGCGAAGTTGTCAGCATAAAGATTCTTGACAAGATATTCAGAACATTCGGTGTTGACGCACTAGTAACTGTTGATATGCATCTTCACAGATTTAAGACAATCAACGAAGTATTCAGATTCAAGGCAATAAACACAACAGTTGTACCAGAACTCGCCCGTTATGTCGCCGAGGTTTACGGTAACGACGTCCAGATAGTGGCTCCCGATGAGGAGGCAGAACAATGGGCGAAGATTGCATCCAAAGAAATAGGATCCGACTACATAGTTTTGGAAAAAATAAGACATGGAGACGAACATGTTGAAATAAGCGGGTTGAAAGAGGTCAAAGAAAAAGTGCTTATAATCGACGACATAATTAGCACCGGGACAACCATAGCCGAAACCGCCAAGCTCGCTAGACAGTTAGGTGCAAAGACCATAGTCGTTGCATGTGCTCACGCTCTTCTTGTAGGCGATGCCGAAGGGAAGATCTTCAATAGCGGTGTTGTAGAGCTTGTAGCATCCGACACAATAAATAATCCATATGCGAAAGTTTCATCAACAAATGCTATAGTCAGAGGATTAAAAGAGGTGATATAGAATGTCAAATTTTTCCAAAGAATATGATAGAATTGTAGAAGACATCAAGTACGGGAGAATATACAGCTCTACAGAGACTGTAATAACAGCCCTGAAGATACTTAAAAATACGCTTTATGAGGGAGGAAACAGAGATGCAATAAATAGGTACAGATACTTAGCCGAAGAGATAATTAGTGTCAGACCGACTTCCGCGCTACTCATAAACTCGATTAGAGAAATGACTAGAGAGGTTATTGAGGGCTATAAGGAGAGAGGGATCAAAGGGGCAAGAGAAAGAGCTGATAACGCGTATAATATGCTTAGGAAAAAGATCTTTCAATCAATGGAGACTTCTACCTCCATAGCCTCGAAGAGAATAGAGGATGGTGACATTATCTTAACAAACTCGTATAGCATCTATGTCAAAAAAACGTTAGAAAAAGTTAAAGAAAGTGGAAAAGAGGTCAGCATTTACATACCTGAGTCAAGACCTGGAAGCGAGGGACTAAAGCTTGCTGAAGAGATATCACAAATGGGTTTTGATGTAACCCTAATCGTAGACTCCGCCGTTAGGTATGTAATGAAAGAAATCGACAAGGTTCTCTTAGCCTCAGAGGCTATAGCTGCAAATGGAGCCTTAATAAACAAGGTAGGAACTAGCCTCATAGCTTTAGCGGCAAACGAGGCAAGAGTCCGCGTTTTCGTCGTTTCTTCAACGCTCAAATTCAGCCCTGAGACGTTCTTAGGAGAAATAGTCGAAATAGTGGAGGCAGACCCCAATAGCATTATCTCGAAAGATAAGCTTAAAGAATGGCAAGGTAAGGTAAAAGTTAGGGCTCCTCTTTTCGACGTCACACCTCCTGAGTACATCGATGCCATAATAACAGAAAGAGGACTTATCGCACCACAAGTAGTAGTTCTACTCATCCGGGAGATGTATGGTTGGCCACCACATGTACTCAATGTAGAGGAAGAACTCAGAGAACTAAGAAAGGTGACGCAGGATTGATTATCCCGGACGAAGTTGTGACTATTACA
>CAZJJA010000041.1:0-9362 GCA_964546235.1 uncultured Thermofilaceae archaeon
TCTCGTGGGCTGTGCTACTAGTATATAATCTATGTGCCATTTTAGCCTCTTGTTTTTTGACAAGTGTCTAGCTAATCTGGCCTGTAGTCCCCCGGGACCTTTAGCGGAGCCTAAATATGTGTAAATTCCCCTTGGTATCTCAAGTGTTTCAAACGCGCCTATCCGTACTGTGATGTCTTCTTCTACTACTATGAGCAACACGTATATTCCCCGAGTTTTAGGGATTCTGTTTGTTATATATGGAACATTTTCCATTGTCATATATAACACCTTTAACATTATATTAGGGTTTTACATAATTCAAGTGTATAGACTGTGGGGGGTATCTGTTGAACGGAGATATTAGCATACTTATAGGAGGTCCTGCAGGCTCTGGCGTGTTCAGGTCAGGCCAAATAATATCTAAAACACTCTTTAGGCACGGCTATCACGTAGTAACCAATAACGAATATCCTTCAATCATCAGGGGCGGGCATCAGTGGGTTATCGTGAGGGCTTCAGAGGAAGAAATATTTTCGCACAGAAACTATGCGGACATAATTCTAGCTCTAGATAAATTAACCATAAACAAGCATAGAGAAAGACTTAGAGAAAATGGACTCATAGTATGCGATGAAGGAGACGCCAAAAACATTGAAAGAGAAAAACGTGTTTCACTTCCATTGAAGAAAATTGTTTCAATGTATGGAGCTCCTTCTGTGGCTGTCAACGTTGTAGGCATCGGAGCAGTTTTTGGGCTGCTTGACGCAAACATTGACATTCTTCTCAGAGTAATCGAAGAGAGCTTTAGAGGTAAAGAGAAAATCGCTGAAATAAACAAAAGTCTCGCCAGAGAAGGATACGAGCACGTGAAAAGGGAGTATGGTTCTCTCGAAGATATTCCAAAGGTATCCACGTTAAAGCCATTAGAAAACAAGATTTTGATTAACGGCAATGAGGCTACAGCTCTCGGGGCTGTCTCTGGAGGATTAACGTTTTTTGCCGCTTATCCAATGACGCCAGCATCTCCAATTCTTCACTTTTTGGCAGAAATCCAAAAAGAATTAGGTATAGTTGTTGTACAGCCTGAAAGCGAGCTTGCAGCGATAAACATGGTTATAGGCGCCGCGTACACTGGAGCCAGGTCTATGACTGCTACATCTGGGGGAGGCTTCTCCTTAATGGTAGAAGCTCTTGGGCAGGCTGCTATGACCGAGGTTCCAGTAGTCATTGTTGAAGCGATGAGGACAGGTCCCAGTACGGGACTTCCTACCTATACTTCACAGTCCGATCTAAGGTTCGTGATGCATGCCTCCCAGGGAGAGTTTGTAAGAGCAGTTCTTGCTCCTGGAGACCCGTATGAGGCTTTTGTTCTCACACATGAAGCCATGAACATTGCATGGAGGTACCATATTCCCGTAATAGTGCTTACAGACAAATACCTCGCAGAGAGCTATTGGACGGTAGATAGTTTCCCGGAACTCGAGCCACAAGAGTACAAAATTATCCGCGGGGAATACAGGAATGGAGAATACAAGAGATATGTGATAACAGATGATGGAGTTTCTCCTATGGCTGTTCCGGGAACGAAGGGGGCTCTTATAGTAGCAAATAGTAGTGAGCACAACGAGCACGGTTTTGGCTCGACAGATCCTGAAGTTGTTACATCAATGGTTGACAAAAGGTTTAGGAAGCTTGAAAACCTGACTAGAGAGGCTGAGGAGAAAGGTGTCAAAGTATATGGTGAAGGTAGGGTTATTGTGATCACATGGGGTTCTACAAAGAACGCGGTTTTGGAAGCTACCAAGAATTTCTGGGGCGTGAAGGTTGTACAAGTTTTGTGGCTTGAGCCATTCCCGGTAAATAACGTTGCGAATGCTTTGGAAGGGGCCGAAAGGGTCTTGGTGATTGAAAATAACAAGACTGGTCAGCTTGTGTCATTGTTGAAGGAGAAGCTTCTACTGGAGCCTGACGGTTTTCTCGGAAAATATGATGGTAGACCGTTCCTTCCTGAAGAGATCGAGGAGTGGATTACAGGCTTTATGGAGGGGTGAGAAGGATGGTCGATGTGAGAAAATTTGATACTGGTAGAATGCCGGTCTGGTGTCCTGGCTGTGGCAACTTCGGGATATTGATGGCTGTAAGAAAGGCTTTAGCCGAGCTTGAGCTTGAGCCAGAAAACGTTGTACTAGTTACAGGTATTGGATGTCATGGAAGGATGAGCGAATATGTGAAGGTGAACACATTCCACACTATCCACGGGCGAGTGCTTCCCTTAGCTACGGGAATAAAGCTAGCAAACCCAGACCTTACCGTAATAGGGCATTCCGGAGACGGTGACGCCTATGCCATAGGAATGGGACATCTACCACATGCTGCGAGGAGAAACATTGACATAACTCTCATTGTGCACAACAACATGATTTTCGGGCTTACAACAGGACAGGCTACACCAACCACACCTTACGGCAGGAAGACCAGGTCTACACCCTATGGTAATCCCGAACATCCTCTTAATCCCTTGCACCTGGCTCTGGCTAGCGGTGCCACGTTCGTAGCTAGAGGTTTTAGCGCCGATGTGGAACACCTAAAAGAGCTTATAAAAAAGGCTATACGGCATAGGGGATTTGCTTTTGTAGACGTGATACAACCATGTGTCACATTCTTCAATACTTACAAGTTCTTTAGGGAAAGAGTATATAAGCTCGAAGACACAGACCATGATCCGAGCGACTTTAGAGCCGCCCTCGACTTGGTGACCAGGAATGAAGAGAAGATTCCAATAGGAGTTATATATCAGACAGAGAGACCGGTGTTCGAATTACAGTTTCAGCATGCGATGAATCCTCCCCCAGCTAGGAGGCTTTCCGCTATACGAGATCTCTCAAAGATATTGGCTAGATTCAGGTAGGAACTTATTCGGGCGGAGGCTCTGCTAGAGGTATTATTTTTTCTCTTAAGTAGGATTCTAGGGTCTCTGAGTCTATACGTGAGAACGCTATTATTTGCCCCATCCTCGACACCCCAAATACCCCTTCTTCGTCTCTATATACCACGTAGCTTTCTCTGCCCTTCTTAAGATAATCCATGAAAGCATCAGAGTCCTTTAGGTCTTTGCCAAAAAGAGTCACCTTGCTGAGTCCTGGTATACGGAGATTATCAAGTATTACAATTCTAACCTCTCCTACCTTGTCTAAGTAGAGGGTTCTCATCTTTTCTGGCGGAATATATACTTCGACAATTACATCTCTCCTGTCATATAGGATTTCCGAAAACCTAACCGCCAACCTGTCAGCTCTCCTTTTACCCGCATATACTATAAGGAACTGTCTCTTGTCATACTCTATGAATGAAAACTCTATGGTCAGACTGACTGGCACCCTTATTTCTTCGCCCCTAAACTCCATCCTACTGATAAAGCTCTCTTCCACAACACCCCAGACAGTCTCGCCACTGTGGTCTATGTTTGCCACTCTGAAACCTACACTTACTGTCCTGCCGTCTACTTCTTCCTCCCAAAGCTGGCTATAACCCTCGAGGCTCTCGTAGATCTCCTCTGGAGCTAGGGGTTCCATGACCTCAAATATTTTGCATGCTCTGGCCAAAATAATGCACCACTATAATGTTTAGAGAGGATAGTAAAAAAACAAACATTGAAAAATAGTTTCAGATAACTATTCGAGACATCAATTTAGATGACTTTGCTATATATTGTAACGTGAGTCTCGACACAAAAGATGTGGAGAGGATCGTATATAGGTCTCTGAGAGCTGCTTGGGAAAAGGACCGTGGAGGAGGAATCGCTCCTCCATCTCTTATTTATGTCACAGAACTCACGCAATGTCTTTTGAAGTCATGGTATAACCGTGCAATGGGTGTTCCTCCTTCTGACGAGAAAATAGTTGTTCTACTTTTAGGCGATGATGTTCACTACCTTATTAATAGCCAGTTCCCATTGGGCGAGGGAGAAAAGAGCTTTGAGAAAGAATACAATGGAGTAAGAATTAGGGGGAGGGTTGACCGGATAGTGGGCTCGACTATTCTAGAATTCAAGACCACTTCCAGAATACCCACTGAGCCTCTGTCCCATCATGTCGATCAAATGCAACTATATTTCTGGCTAACAGACACAGAAAAAGGATTTCTAGTATATGTTGCCAAGACTAACGGTAAAGTGCGCGTTTTCGAAGTCTTCAGAGACGACGAGAAAATAAAAGAACTACTCGAAAAGGCTGTAAAACTTAGTGAGAGCCTAAAGAAGGGAGAGCCTCCGGAGCCCGAAAACTCGTGGTTATGCGATTATTGTGAATATAAATCGCAGTGCCCGCTACACATCGGGTCACAGAAAGCTTAGAATGCCTTTCTGAGCTTTAAGTATAGTCCACACTTTTCTCGGATCTATTTTCACGTATTCTAGACCGCTAGCTTCAAGTTTCTGTAGGGCGTTTTTAGATATATTTGGGGCTACAAGCATCCCTCTAACGCTTCTACCTATAGCCTTTTGATAATAGTCCACATACTTGAGTAGTTGTTCCACGGCGTCAATCCCCGCTGTTCCCTTCTTTATCTCGACAATAACATAGGTGCCATTTTCATCAACCAATAGAAGATCAGCGTATCCCCTGTTTCCCATTTTTCTCTCGTCTTTAACGACCTTGAATTTTTCTCCTAGAAGACTGGGTTCAAGGATTATGGCTCTTTTTATGTCTTCCTCGTTTCCCCACATTTCGAAGAGGGCTCTGTCGTCCAGTTTTTTGGAGAAGAAGACATAAACCTTCGACATGTATATATCCATAATCTCTTCGGGTCTTCGTCTAATCGAGCGCAGGAAAAGTTTTCCATTTTCTACTTTTACGTTTACAATAGACCCCTCTGGCTGATAGTTTACTGGCGAGTAACCTTTTTCTCGATGTATGATCAGCGAGCCATCAGGCTTAAGTATCAATATCCTATCTCCTTCACCTAGTCTAGAGAAAGACCTTCCAGCATACTCTACAATACACCTGGCCACCATCAATACGGTTTCGCGTTTTTTTACGGCATCTATAATTGCCTTGGAGACCTCCTCTAGACTAGGGTTCTCTAGTACAGGCATTATATCAAAAAGAAGTAAACAAGGAAGAATTTAAAACTATAATTTTTCATGCAGATAGATTAGAGAGAGTTGTTTTTTGCGATGCTGTCGAGAAACTTGAGCCTCTCTACTATGTTCGGGTGCGTGGAGAAGAGTTCCATTATCTTGTCTGCGAGCGTCACATCTTTCTGTAGTAGCCTCTGAGCTAAAGTATAGCCTTCAAGCTGCTGGTATTCTTTTAAGGCCGTGTCGGGATCTGCTATAAATAGCTCTTTGAAGCCCATTACCTTTAGGTTGTATCCTCTAGCCTTCATGCTACCCATTGATGAGACTATTTTTGCCAGAGCGGACATTAGTCTTCTCGCACCCGTTTGAGGATCTGGTGCGAGTTTTACGCTGTAGCTGTCTGCATAGTATTCTCTTAACCTACTTAGGTGAAGTGTCGCAAGGCTTAGTATAAAGTACAGGATTAAGCTGAGGATGCCGACCACAACTATAGCACCAGTGTCTCTGTCACCGTCGCCTAATGATGAGTAGAATGTCAGCCTAGATAGCAGGTAGAAGAAGGCTGGTATGACCGATGCAAACGTCATTATTTGGACGTCCTTGTGGACAAGATGTCCCAGTTCATGTCCTAGAACAGCTTCTATTTCGTCAAGGTTTAACGTCTCCAAGAGTCCTCTCGTTATTGCAACTCTGTTCCCAGTTAGAGGAGAACCGTAGGCGAATGCATTGGGGTATGGAAGCTCCGCGATCATGAGTTTTGGTTTTTCCCTGAATCCAGCCTTGGATACTAGGCGGTCAAAGACCTCATGAACCTGTGGTGCCTCCGAGTATGAGAGTTCCCTTACACCATAGAATGCCTGGATTATATAGGGAGAGATCAGCCACTGTCCAATATTAAAAACTATTGCAAGAAAGAGTATGCCTAGGGGGCTAGCTACCCCTAGGATGTCAAGTATAATAGCAAACGCTAGTGTGGTTAACCCAATTATGAACGCGAGTGTGAATATTACCGAAAATTTTAGATCTCTCATGTCTACTCCTAAAAACTAATTTTATTTGAGGGGTTTATAACCTTGACTCACATTTTTGGATAAATCTTTGAGCCTTTCCTAGTAGCGTAAGATGCTTATACCCTCCCTACCTAGGCGGAAGTCTTTGATCTTACCCTTCCAAGACTTGTCAAGTTCCTCTTCCTTTTTACGCCATTCTTCGATTTTCTCTAGGTTTTTCTGCCAGGTTTCCTCATCTCTGACGAGCATTATGACTCTACTTTTTTCATCTTCTAGTTTTAGCTGGTAGCCGCTGATCGCAGCTATTTTTTCTGCAAATTTCCTTAGCTCTTCGAGTCTAGGCATGGCTGTTATAGGGAGTCTTTTTTGGCTTTCACCAACCCACGTGTAGCCTTTGAGTTCTACAAACATGGGGTTGCTGTTGATTACAAGTTTGGCATAACCTTCGGGATTTACCATGTTGAGCCCTTTGACCATTGTTATTCTAAAGACAGTTCTACTCTTGTCAAACTTGTCCATCAGCGATAGGCTTTCCAATACTAGCTCCCATGCCTCGGGAATTCTCGGATTAGCTGATTTCTCAAACACTTCTTTGTCGGGACCATAGACGCTTATATAGAGGTTTGTGGGTTGGGCATCTTTTTTGAGGAGTTCTCTGAGCCTATAGGGCACGGACCCATTCGTTACGAGAAACGCTGTCATACCCCTGTTTTTGATCTCGGAGATCAGTTCCGCCAAATGAGGATAGAGAGTAGGCTCTCCATCGAGGCTTATTGCAACGTGTCTTGGAAACATGGCTTCGAGAAACCTCTCTTTAGAAACCTTGGGATTCCCCTTAAAGCCTATCAGCAATTCTCTCTGAGCTACTATAATCCCGTCTACAATCTCCTCGGGCTTATCCCAATCCCATCCTTCTGGTAGCTTAAACCTCCCTGGAAGATGCATCCTCCAACAGAAGACGCAGGCGAAGTTATA
Source organism: uncultured Thermofilaceae archaeon (assembly GCA_964546235.1). Taxonomy (GTDB): domain Archaea; phylum Thermoproteota; class Thermoprotei; order Thermofilales; family Thermofilaceae; genus JALVKT01. The sequence continues at coordinate 7,045 of CAZJJA010000041.1, forward strand.
GAAATTCAACACAGGAGTCATCTGTATGCATCTATGACTTCTTACGCCGTACCATCTCTTATAGCAGAATCGTTCTCCCTTCAGTGCAGACTTTGTCCACCTACAGATCGATACTGCACTGTGTATACCTACAAGCTTGTATCCTGCTCTCAGGTATCTTTCAACATTCGTCTTGGGTAATATCGCCATGATAGACACTGTCATATTTCTATCGGTTAGACCAAAAATATTTTTCCAGCGAGGAAAAGCATATACCTATTTGGGGTCTAAGTACTTTTGCGATGAGGAGCCGATGGCTGTGCGACCTGATGAGCTGAGGGTAAGCTGCCTGAGCAATCAAAGTTACATAGTGCAAAGGGAAAGATTTTATCCCTTTTCTACGCTACTATTCCCATTTCCTTTTCTTTAGCTTTCCTGAAGGATTCTTCTATGCTGAGCCATCCCGATTTCGTGTAGATGGATGAGAACGGATGTTTCCTGATGAATTTGATCTCTATGATCCATTCTCCTTCTTCGGTGACGTTTAGGTTGTATCTCATTATGAACGTCTTTATCTCCTTGATCTTCATCACCGGTAAGGCTGAGAACACGAAAAGGACGTCTTTGCCTTTGAGAGTGGCCAAAGTATAAGGCAGGATCCTATAGTATTCATTAACTATATCTATATCTGGTCCTCTATACTGGAGTAAACGGAAGCTGGCTCCTATCGCGCTACTTCTCCACCTAATTATGTTTCCTTTCCAGAGCGGAATAATGTGGTTCACATAATGGTAGTGAAGCATCTGTCTGTAGAGTTTGAACACGTCCGCTATCTTGCTTATGCTTGCATAGGCGTCAATAACCTTATAGTCAAGTATTTTTACATCGTATTCATCCAAGTCCATGTAATATACTGTGCTCCTGGGCAGACTTTGGAATTCTTTCTTTCTTGCTTCTTCGAACACTCTTTTAAGCTCTTCCTTGTTTTTCGCTTTTTCCTGAATGATTTTAAGAGATCTTAAGGCTATTTCACTCACAGTGACCAGTTTTTCAGGTTCTAGCTTCTCAATAACATCGCGGACAAGTACGGTGTTCCAGCCCTCCACACTCTCTATGTCATAAAACTCGAAACATTCGGTGAAGTCGGAAGCGAGAAGGTCAGGAAGTGTCTTTCTATCTGCCATGACTAGAAAGGCATCTTGAACACTTTTTCCCATCAGGCTAAAGTGTTCGACAACATGAGGGATATTTCCGAATGCTTTCTGGAAGACCCTGCATTGTGCTTTTTCGTCTTTTGCAAAAACAAGTCCGAGGTGTAGTCCCATTTTTTGAAAATCGGGCATGAACATTATTGTTCCTATCTTCTTGAACGTTTTAAGCGTGTTCAGGATGAAAGCTTTTTGTAGTCCTGTTTTTTTACTTATTTCAGAGACTGACTTGGAATTGATAGAGTTTAAAAGTACTCTTAGTTCATCCTTTGTTATTTTAACTTCTTCATCTTCGATAATCATCTCTTACACCTAGTTATAGGTGTATTCCTGGTTCCTTAATTATTGGTTTATTAAAAGTTTTGGGTATTCATATTGTAATTACGAATTAGTGATGTTAGAAAAATCTAACCCTTTATTCTGACAACACTCGATGTTTCCTAAAAAATATCAAAGGATAATTTTTATCTCTCTAACGTGTATATCCTAGAGTAATGCGCATAAACGAGAAACTTATAATATTACTCATCCTCATCACAGAGGTCCTAGTTGGAAGCGCGACAGGAGTTCAGAGGACAGCACTCAGTACTTTAATGAAAAGATACGGCTATGGTATACTTTTATTGTTCCCTATACTATCATTCGGATTTTTCAAGGCTACAGCAGATATACTAGCTGGTATACTGGCACACAAGAAGGGTAGAAGAAAGATAATGGTCTTAGGGAGCATATTATACTTTGTAGGAACATTAACTATTCTCTACATAACACCTCCACTTGGACTTATTCTCGGAAACATTCTCGTTGGAACCGGAGAAGGTATAATTTTCGCTATTGCAGCTGTATCCCTGACAGATGTCCTCGGAACAAGAGAGTCTTCCAGATCCTTTGGCTTCATGGAGGGCACAGCATATTTAGGATACGGTATCGGAGCATTTTTAGGAGGTTATATATGGACTATCTATAGCATCGAGGCAAGCTTCCAGTTCGCAGCGATATCGGCTTTCGCCGCCATAATTTTCTCGATCCTTGGGGCAGAAACAGAATACTTCCTTAAGACCGAGAAAAGATACCAGTACGAAAAAGAAATTCCAGAGAAAAAAGCTATTCTAAGCCTCCTTAGAAATCCCA
>CAZJJA010000042.1:0-9194 GCA_964546235.1 uncultured Thermofilaceae archaeon
CCTGAGAGAGAGGTTTTAATCTATTCCATGCTCAGAAACCTTGAAACACCCTTTGTTGAATGCCCGTACGTAGTGTATGCGCTAAGGCATCCTGTCCGCCACTGGATAAACCATGTGGAAAACGAGCTTCCGGGTTTTAAGTATAGGCTTATGGCTTCTAAAGAACTCTTTAGGAAAAAGCTCAAGGGTGGTGGTGTCCAAACGTCTAAATGTGTCGTTTGCGACGAGCCTTCGTCAAAGCTTGTATGTAAGGCTTGTCTGTTTAGGGCTTATCTCGACGAAGATTATAGACGACATGTGTTGGAGGTTTTGAAGAAAAAGAGCGTGACTTTGGATAGCGAGTCTCGTGTTTTTATAGAGGAAAAGATTTCTAGATATTGATGGAAGGTAAATTTTTGGTCGTCTTGGTTACTGCTCCTAAAGAAAAGGGCGAAGAGATGGCTCGAAGGATTCTCGAAAAGGGTCTTGCTGCATGTGTAAACATATGCGATATAAAGTCCTTTTATTGGTGGAAGGGCAAAATCGAGGAAAACGGTGAAGATCTGCTTATTATAAAGACTACGGAAAACGTCTATAAGAGACTCGAAGAGTTTATAAGAGAAATCCATCCGTATGAAATGCCTGAAATAATTGCGCTAGAAATTGATAGAGGATTGGATAAGTATCTCAAATGGGTTGAAGAAGAGACGAAGCTTGCCTCAGAATAAGAGAAAAGCGATTAATGCTACAAGGCTTGTAGAGATCACATTTGTTACCTCATTTTTTATTGGCGTGAAACCCCAAGCCTTTTCAGTCCTGGCCCCGCAAACATGAACTTCCTGGTCTGTTAGTTTTCCGCAGACAGGACACCTATATTTAACCTGTACTGTTGCCCCTAGAATGCTGTCTAAGACTTCGCCAAACCACCCTAACATGGCAATCATCATCGCCTGAACGAGCGTTATGGAAGAAAATATTCCGAGAAAACTTAGTACAAAATACGCGGTCGCAATAAATAACGCACCAAGAAAAGATGCAATCTCGCCCCTGAGAGTAACACCTCCCGACACACCTGGTTCGACGTAACGCCATGGTGCAACGATAAGTCTGGGTTTTTTGTCAGATGTCGCTCCTATCTCTACAGCCCATGTATCTGCTGTCGAGACCGCGAGGACCGATGCTATGATTAGCGTCAGTTTTGAGACTTCGAAGTAATCTAAGAACGCAGATAATAGAGACAATATCGCTGCCACACCACCTGCCCCTACGACCTGTGTCCATTTTCTGCCTTGAGGAGGCTCAGTGACGCTTTTAGCTAGTTTAACACCATATCTATATTTTGTAAGTATAGAAGAAGAAAAATAAAATAAGAGAGCAAGTAAGAAAACTCCAAGCCCTGACATGAAGTATAATCCTGAAAATATGATACTCAATGTTGCTGCTTTTTTATCTATGTAGCCTTTCCTTATAGACCATATTCCTAGAGGTATCCCTGAAAGCACTCCAAGAGTTAAGCCTGTAAGCGCGTTAAGAGTCAATGACATCACCACATTCCTTTTCTTCGCTCTTAAAATTTGTAGCTATCACAACTCAAAAACGATTTTCTCATAACCGCTGACGCGATCGCCTTCAGTCAGTCTCATGACAACTATATTATTTCCTATAATTGAAACGTCTCCTGATGCTTCAACATTTAATACTCTGCTTTGCGGCGGGAAATACCAGTAGGCTGTTATCGGGTACTCAGCTAATTCTCCTTCATAAATGTTTTCATAATAGTTTGTTCCTTTTCGGGGCTTTCCCTTAAAGAAAATAAAATATGTTATAAAGGGCTCCTCTGGTATGTCTTTGAAACCTATATCTACACCTACCACTTTAGGTCTTACTCTTTCATCGTTGATAACTACCTCTTCCTCATCAAGGAAAACCTGCATAACTTGGGCTAAACGTTCTAGTTCACGTTCATATTCCTCTAGATTTTCTATCAAAGAGAAATAGATTCTTTTGTCGTCAAAGTACTCGAATATTATTATCTGGTATACCTCTAGCTCTCTGGTAACAGTGAAGATTCCTGTAGCACTCATCGGCTCCATGTTTATCATTAGATCACCGTAAAAACCATAATATCTATAATGAATATGAACAATCTTTTTTATTCTACTGTCTAGCAACATTCTAATGTTGAAATTATTTACGTTAGTTTTTCGAAACTATATATAGTGGTAATGTAATGATCACTACTGCTGTTGTTCTAGCTGGCGGAAAAGGCACAAGACTCAGACCATTAACACTAACGATGCCGAAGCCTTTGGTGCCTGTGGGGAATATTCCGATATTAGACCATATACTTGCACTTCTCCAAATGTATGGATTCGAAAAAGTCATTATAGCTGTTAACTATCTTGGCGAAATGATAAGAAGCCATATTCTGACTAATATCGATAAATACGACATGGAAATACTAGTTCCACGGATACGCCCCCTCGACACAGCAGATGCAGTTAGGAAGCTGAGAAAATTTATCGATAATGATTTTCTTGTCGTAATGGGAGATGTACTAACAAATATGAACCTTAGACAATTTGCAGAATACCATGAAAAAAAAGGCGGTATGGCTACAATAGCGTTGATAGAGGTTCCATCACTCCTCGACTTTGGAGCCATAATAATGGGTGAAAATGGAAAAATTATCCATTTCATTGAAAAACCTAATACACCAGAAATCTACATAATTAGTCTAGCTTACACCAGGATCCCCAGAGGTTTGAGTAAATTCTACTCAAATCTTGCAAATACGGGTTTCTATGCACTAAGCTATAAGATACTTGATATACTGGACGATAACCCCTACCTAATGGACTGGGGACGGCATGTTTTCCCGTGGCTGCTAGAAAATGATTATGAGATCTATGGATGGGATGCTGGTGAGGCATATTGGACTGACGTGGGCAGACCTTTCAACTATCTTAACGCAAATTTCGACCTTTTATCTGGTGAAATTAGCCCGCTCAAGCCTTACGGAGAAGAAAAAGACGGTATTTGGCTGGGAAGGAACATAGAGATTGATGAAAATGTTGTAATTCATCCGCCATGTGCACTTGGAGATAATGTGATTATTGAAAAAAATACGATTATCGGACCCTATAGTATTATAGGCCATAATGTTTATGTGGGTGAAGGATCAAATATTGAAAGAAGTATAGTTATGGATAATACAAGAATAGAGTCTTTTGTAAATGTCACATATAGTATTTTGGCAAAAAATATTTTAATTAGAAAAAATGCAATAATTAAAGGATTTTCAGTAATAGGTGAGGGTGTTACTGTGGAAAGTAAATATATTGTAAAACCAAACACTGTTTTGCAACCGCACTCATACGTAGCACCCGTAAATGCTGGTGAGAAGCGATGACACACAGGTTTCCGTTTCCCATCTATAATAATAGGATCTATGGCGTAGCTAACTCTCAGCTTATCCCTGAACTGATGGCAGAGCTCGGAGCAGCACTTGGAACATTGCTTGGAGAAGGCTCTCTTGTGGTTGCTGCAAGAGACCTTTATCCTCCTTCAAGAATGCTGAAAAGATCCTTTTCTGCAGGACTAATGTCAACAGGCATCTCTGTCATAGACTTTCATGGTGCAACTCTACCAGAACTTTCGTTTGCTGTAAAAAGGTTTGGAGCGAAGGCTGGAATACATTTTTCAGTAGCTCCTCATAGGGACGATAGTATTCAAATAAAGATACTTGATTCAAACGGTATGGAGATAAGCTTCGACAAGTTGAATGATCTTCTTATGCTTTATGAGACAAAACACATTGTTAGGACGATCCCGTCAAGAATAGGATGGGTTTCTTATGCAGAGTACATCCACGAAATTTACACGGCATCTGTCGCTAGCTTTCTCGATGTACCTCCTATATCGGCTTTAAGGCCACAGATAGCAGTAGACGTAAACTTTGGTCCAGCAACAGATGTTCTACCAATTCTCTTAAGCGAAATAGGCGTCAGATTCATTCTCCTAAACTCTCACAAACCATCTTCACGACACCCTCCAAGACAACTACCCTCCCTAGAATCTATGGAAATGCTTTCAAAGATAGTAGAAGCATCAGGATCACTATTTGCAGCCGCACTTTCCTCCGACGCCTCACAGGTATTTTTCATAGATGATCACGGACGCATAATAGACTCAGACAAAATCATAGGCGTTTTCGTAATGACACTTCCACGCGGCGCTAAGATCGCCATATCAGAGTCTACATCTATACTCGTGGACAAGATTGCCGAGACACAAAAAGTAACAATTCTCCGAGTAAAAGGAGTAGTAGGAGACGTCTCTAGGGCTGTAAGGAGACTAAAAGCAAATCTTGGTGCAACAGACTCAGGAGAATTCATATTCCCTCAGTTTTCATTCTCTTCAGATGGTATACTTTCAATAGGAAAACTTCTCGAGACGCTTGCTATCGAAGATGTTAGACTTTCAACTATTATAGATACACTACCAGAAGTCCCCACCTTCAGGCTCGAGATAGACATGGATGAAAACAGGTTCAGGCCAGTCATAGACTACACATATAGTAGACATCCAGAAATCGTCTTCACACCTACCCACATAAAATACAAAGTCGAAGACACATGGATAAAGCTCAGCTTCGATAAAGAAAAATCGAAGCTAATAATCGAAACAGAAGACGTAAGTAAAACGGGTAGAGAGATCGTCAAAAGAGTCGCAGATGAGATAGAGGAGCTTGGAAAAAGTTTTATCTAAAAATTTTCCTTGGTTATAAAAGCATGGATAACTTTCAACTTTATTTTAACATACCTCGAGCATACGAGCTTGGAAAAACGCTTGGAAAAAACAAGGAAATATATTTTGTTTTCATGAAAGCGGATCTCCAATATCATGCAGTACAGCGCATCATTGATGCGCTAGGCTACGTAGAGGGAACTTTGTACATCATTGGTGTGTCCCTAATAAGCTATATGTTATCCCTTAGAGGTGAAAGGCATTGGGAACTAGCTGCTACCTATGCTGAAAAATACGGATTCCCCCTAGGACTAGTCAACTTTGCAGAAATTAGTCCAAGCCTGAAACGTTATAGGAAAAAAAGAGTAGAAAGAATACAAAAATATCTTTCGAAATCAGTCTATATGCTAGAGAATATTATTTCCAAAGAAGAAATAGACCTCCTAAGCGTCACAAAAACACTCGCATCAACACTTAACACAAGTAGCAACGCAAAAACCGTAGTCTTTGCAGCAAAAATGACACAATATGCGTGCTACTATCATGAAAAAAAGACTATAAACGGAGAAAAGATACCCATACCAGTAGACCACAGAGTCTCGCTTGTATCTCTAACCTCTGGACTCGTAGAAGGTTGGAAAGACAAAAAATATCTTCCCAGAGTCGCAAACATTTTACGAGACAAATATAGAGGAAAACTACAAGAAATGTGGAAAATAGTGTCTAGTACATCGGAAACCTCTGCTTTGATGATAGACAATGTGGTATGGGTCTCAGGTAGATGTATAGAAGAAAACCTATTAAACAAACCAGGCCAGATAGAAAAATGCATACAAGCTCTAACAGGTTGTGACAACGAATGTATGAATATAGTTAAAGAGTTCTGGAAAAAGCTACTCTAAACCATAATCCTTCGGCTCCAGATAAAAAGTGATTTTGCCCTTTTGCCAATCTCTAATAACAATTTTCGCAGCCTCCTCGACTCGAGGAATTCCGCCTTTAGCCAATAATCCCCTCTTCTTAGCCAGCATCTCTAAGAATATATACGGATCCTTATACTCGATCTTATATACATTTTCGAGAAAACCTGGATCCTTTGAAACTATCATCTCTATCAGCTTTACAGCTGCAGGAACAGGGTCGTCCAACGCCTCTGGCCTCAAAGCACTTCTCAGCGCAAGCTCCTCCTTAGACCCTCTTGGAATCACACCAGGGGTATCTATAACCCTCAGCCACGTAGCTGCACGCAAGCGGGTAACATGTTTCGTATAGCCCGGTATTGGCGAGGTTCCAACACTATGAGATCCCTTTAATATATTGATAATAGTTGACTTACCGACATTAGGAAGTCCAACTACAGCTACAACTACAACATCTTTCCGAGAAACAGACTTGATCGACCTCCAGATAAACCTTGTCCCCAGCCTCCTAGCTGCGCTAACATATACGGCTCTCAGATTTCTACTCCTAAAAACCCTAACCCACTTTTCCAAAACTTCCCTGGGCACAAGATCTGCCTTATTTATGACAATAATAATATCCTTGCCTAGCCTATCCGCTAACCTCTCCAGCCTCTCGCTTCTGGTCCCCCAGGGATCTCTAGCATCTACTACCTCGAGGACTATGTCAGCATTCGATACTACCCTTCGTACTAATTGCCACTCTTTACCCATAATGTCTAGAACAGTATTAGGAAATGTCTTTATTAAACGTTTAAAGAGAAAAAGAGGATTAGAAATTAAAAATTTTATATCATTTTAACTTTCTCGAGCGGTCTTACATTTAATACTTCCTTGTTGACGAGCGCTGGTGGCATTTCACCTTTCAGTACTGCTACAAGGTTTTTCGCCGCAAGCTCTGCCATTCTCTGTCTAGCTTCAATCGTTGCACTCGCTATGTGTGGAGTCAGTATTACATTCTCAAGCTTTGTCAACGGATGACCTGATGGTAGAGGTTCTTGCTCAAATACATCTAAGGCTGCGCCAGCTATCCAGCCCTCCTTTAGAGCCTTTACTAGAGCCTCTGTGTCAACAACTGGTCCTCTAGCCGTGTTTATTAAGTACGCTGTCTTTTTCATCATTTTGAGTTCCTTCTCTCCTATCAAGTGATATGTGGATTTTAGAAGAGGCACATGTAGTGACACGATGTCAGACTCTTTAAGGATCGTCTCTATGTCCGTGTATTCTACACCAAGTATACTCTCGACGTCCCATCTCCTAGTAACATCGTAATAGAGTATTTTTACGTCGAAGCTTGAGAGCCTCTTAGCAACAGCTATACCTATTCTTCCGAAACCTATGAGTCCTATAGTTTTACCCTTAAGTTCGGGTCCTGTTAGGAAAAATGGGTTCCAGGGCTTGTTCCACTCTCCTGACCTTATTATCTTATCAGCCTCCAATATTCTCCTAGTTATGGCAAGTATGAGCCCTACAGTGAACTCCGCCACAGCGTCGGTTAATACTCCAGGTGTGTGGGTTACATAGATTCCTCTTTTTGTTGCAGCTTCTACGTCGATGTGGTCAAAACCGACGCTATAAGTGCTTATCACTTTAAGGTTAGGAGCTGCATCCATTACCTCTGCGTCGATCTTATCAGTTAGTAAACAGAGAAGTCCATCCTTATCTTTAACCTTTTCGATGAGCTCTTCGCGTGATGGGGGCCACTCCTTTGACTGATGAATCTCTACATCACAGCATTCTTTGAGTATTGATAAGCCTGGCTCAGGTATTATCCTCGTGACATACACCTTTGGCTTCGGCATATTTTTCACCTGCCATATAATTTAATTTAATTTATCTAAATAAATTTTTCCACAGAAAATAATGTTCTTTTACTTAATATATTTAAAACACTTTCAACTAAAATAAAAATAAAAAATATTATTTAAAAAACACTTAATACTTAAAGTCGCCTGGATTCGGCCAGACCTGAGGTACTTTACCTGGAGGATAAGTTTCATGCAGCCACTTTACGAACTCAGCTATCCTTCTGATAGCCTCCTCAACTATGACCTCTCCCTTCTCTCTGCTAGCCTTACTTGGGAATCCCACACTACCTTTCGGATAGTGGTGAATCTCCATGTAGTGGCTGACATCGAACCAGCTGAATGGTCTGTTGTATACGTTTCCTGCCTTGTCAACCCACTTGTCTGGTAGCACACCAACCATTTTCTCTGCATCGGACTCTTTCAGCTTTGATACATCGATAAGCTTGGGAGCCACATACCATAGAACGCTCGCCTCTACCTCGTCGGCGTGAATGAATGGTGTTTCTATCTTTACTCCTGGTTTTAGTTCTGTACCAGCTTTCAGAATATCTCTAACCCAAGCCCACCAGCTTGTTACCATTATTAATGCATGCACTCCTTCTTCGATAATAGCCTTGTCCTTAACAATAGGTAAAACATATTCTTGTCCATGACTGTTGAAGAGCACTATCTTTTTGAAATCGGCATTACTAACCCATTTAACGACACTAACTACATAATCAATATATGCTTCCTTCTTTACGGGAATTGTTCCTGGCATACCATAGTGGTGGCTCGGATGACTTCCATAGAAAATAGGCGGTGCAACCGTAATTCCGGTCTCATATGCAACTCTTTCTGCAATATATGTTCCAATAAGAGTATCTTCGCCTACAGCCTGCGCCAAGCCATGTGCCTCTGTAGATCCACATGGTATAAATATTATATCGTTCTTTTTCACTCTCTCGAGTATCTCGGCTTGAGTCATCTGATCTAGGTATATTTTTTCTCCAAATTTGTTGTATATTGGTCTCGCAAACCTGGATTCATATTCCACCATATATTTCACCCCATATTTTTCAAATTTATGGTTTTAGAGTTATCTTTCCATCAATTCTCTTGTGAGCTCTCTCGAAAGCTTTGTAAACTTCGTCAAGCTTAAATCTTGATGTGATTATCTGGGTCATATCGATCCTTCCAGCAGCCATCAGCCTGATAACGTTTCCAAATGTCCTCCAGCCAGAGTGGCCCTGGCTTCCGAACAATTGAGAGCGTCTTACCTGGAACACCTCGATGTATATTGGAACCTCCTTTGGAGCCCTTCCAATCCACGCAATCTTACCGCCTATAGCTAGACTTTTCTGCATCTGTGGTAATGTGTGCTGTGGCGCACCAGCAGCCTCTACGTGCATATCGGCTCCTGCTCCGCCAGTAATCTCCATTATCTTTTCCCATGGCTGTGTTCCGTTCTTCTGGAGCTCCACAGGGTTGAAGACATAGTCGGCTCCAACCTTCTTGGCGAGTTCCTGTCTGACAGGGCTTATCTCGAAGACTATTATCTTTCCTGCACCAGCGGCTTTAGCTAGCGATATGGCACCGAGTCCTATTGGTCCAGCACCCCAAACAACCACATAGGAGCCTGGCTTGAATCCACCAGCCCTGGTGAACATTGCGTGATAAGCCACTGAAGTTGGTCCTACAAGGCTTCCAGCCTCAAAAG
>CAZJJA010000043.1:0-9184 GCA_964546235.1 uncultured Thermofilaceae archaeon
GTTAAAAGGGAAGAATATTTTGATAGAAAATTGAAAGAAACGCATATAAGGTCATCCCCAAAGGGGTCCACACGTTACTTCATTGCTCACCAGCTTTAGACTGGCAGCTCCGCATGAATATATGCGTTTTTCAAGATATATAATTTCTACGGAGATTTCAATAAAAGAAGATTGAAAGAACGGGTATTACGACAAGTAACACGACTAGCGCGTGCAGCCAGCCTGATCATCCTGATGTATAGGTTTAGAGCAAGTGTCTCTCAGGACTACTTGTATATCATGCTTGTTGATGGTTCGAGGATATCTCTTTTTGCGAGGAAGCAGGGCTTAGTGTAGCCATGTTTCTCAGCCATGAATGCAGCTATTCTCGCCACATATGCTGTTCCTCCCACAAGGTTTGGGAGAGGCTTTTCGCTAAAACATGCAGATATAACTTGATATCCTGCTTGCTCTAGGACTTGGACGATATCGTGGGGCTGTGTGCTTCTGCTTGACTGGAAGACTATCACTGCCGTATTTTCTGGAAGAGAATAGATGGGTGCGTGGAGAAACTGTTCGAGGCGGTAGTACCTGCACGGACTGCATGTGGTCTCGTATAATTTGAGGCATATGAACATGGCGTTGGCGTATCCTTCCTGCTCGCCGACCGCAACAATCAAGTCTGACTCTGGTAGTGAGTGTGCCAGCGCCTTTCTATAGGCTTGATGGAAGCCTTCGATAGTGTGCCTGGTCAGGGCTGCGAGTGCAGTAATCATGGCTGTGTAATTTCCAACTCCTATTGGAAGTTCACCGCCACTATATGTTAGCTTTACCACTTTATCTGTCGTTTTAGCTAGGGGAGAGTTGTCAAAAGCTGTGACTGCTATGGTTTCTACGCCTTTCTTCTTAAATGTGGCTGTTGCTTCTACTACTTTGATTGTTTTTCCTTTAACAGATAGTGCTACGAGTTGTTTGGCGCTTATGTTGTCTGACACTAGGGCATCTAGCGGGTCGAGCGGGATGAAGGAGCCCTTTGTCAGATAGAATAGCGTGTTTGCTGCGGCGAATGAGTCTCCCGAGCCTATCGCTATTCCCTGGGTTAGCTTGGCGTCTGTTTTTCTTGTCTCAGAGTACTGTCTAGAGACTATGTGGGGGATTCTCTGGAGTTCTTTGTGTAGGTATTCGCCTAGCTCGATCATATTCTATATTGTTATATACTCCTAAAATAGATCTTTTCTTATTTTAAAAACAGTATTCCATAGTTGGTTTATGCTTTTTGCTGGAAAGGCAGGATTACAGTCTAGTGTAAAGGGGATTGTGAGGGCTGTTATGGAGTATAGAGACTGCGAGGTTGCATTGAAGGATGAAGATTCCTACAACAGAGAGCTAAGCCTAGCGATCTGAGTGTGCGTATTTAAATTTAATTTTTAAACATTTATTTGTGTGATGACTTCAGTAATAGTCTTAATTTTTTTAAACTATAGACGTTATATTTTTTTATATTTAATGTTTATAATTGATGTTATTATACTATATTTTATATAATTATATTTCTCAAAAAACTTAAATATTAGTTTTATATATAAATATCCATTAAAAAGGTGAAAAAATTGAAAAAAGCGGGTAAAATTTTCGTTATAGCAACTCTTTTAGCATTATTCATAGCCTCACTTCTAGCACCCATGGTCAAATCTACTCCAGAATACGAGACAAAACTCGTCTTAATAACCCCGAGCAGGTCCGACCTACTTGAGGCAATCAAAGCAAAATTCGAAGAATACGCTAAGAAAGAACTCGGAGTCAATGTGGAAATGGAATTTATCAAGGCTGGTAGCCCTGAGTGTATGAACCGTATTATAGCTTGGAATGGTAAACCTGAGGCTGACATATTCTTTGGAGGCGACTTGACGTTTCATGAGAAGCTCAAGGAGAAGGGCTTGTTGGAGGCCTATGAGCCGAAAAGTGAGGGTTACCAGAGTCTACCCTTCGAGTTTATGGGTGTTCAGATAAAGGATCATGATCACATGTGGCATCCGAAGTTATGGTGGGGTCATGGCTTTGTATATAACAAGGAGGTTATAAAGAAGCTCAATCTAGATGTACCTAAGAGCTGGGACGAGTTGCTTGACCCCAAGTGGCGTGATCTCATTGTTATGTGCACGCCATCTAGATCTTCTTCGACGACAATAAACGTGATGATAATTCTTCAGATGAAAGGATGGGACGAGGGATGGGCTTACTGGCGTCGGCTAGCAGCCAATGTGGGTACTTTTGTGCAGAGAAGTCACGACGTACACGACCTAGTTGATAAAGGTGAATATGCTGTAGGTTTCGGATATCACCTTGCTGCGATAGTGGACGCAACTAAAGGATACCCTGTATCCATCTATTTGGATCCTAGAGGCTTTATTGTGAGCGGTGTTTCATTGCTCAAGGGAGCACCTCACCCGAATATAGCTAAGGCTTTCCTAGACTGGTGGTACACTCCTGAAGCACAGGAAGCGGCTCTAAGCGTTGGCGGTATTCCAGTGATTCCTAACCTTAAGATTGAGGGTCCGCCTGGCACACCAGCTGCGGCTCTCAGAGAGGCTCTAGGCGATAAAGACAACATCTATGAGTATCTTAAGACATTCCAGGGAGCCGCACTCTATGACAGCAAGTTTGCGGAAGAACATTATAAGGAGGTTGCCAAGATTTTCGACGAGTCTATTGTAGCGAAGCATGCAGAGCTAAAGGATGCTTGGTTTACGATACTTGATGTTAAAGAGCTGGTTAAAGGTAATCCTCAGGCTGAGGCGAAGCTCAACGAAGCTATAGCAGCGTTTGACAAGGGCGACTATGCGACGGCTAAGAGCCTTGCGCTCGAGGCCAAGGAGATGGCTGGAGCTGGGGCAGGAATGAACTGGATTTACATTGTCGGCGGTATAGTAGTTATAGTAATTATTGTGGCTGCGTATTTTGTTTTACGGAAGAAACCTAAAAAACAGTAAATTTTTTGTTTTTATTAATAATTTTTTCTATTTGTAGGGGGTTGCTGAACCTTGGTGAGAGTTAGGCTTGAGAATATATGGATGTCTTTTGGCAATTTGACTGTTTTGAAGGGTATAAACCTTAATATATCAGAGGGAGAGTTTTTAACACTACTTGGGCCAAGTGGTTGTGGAAAGACAACTTTGTTGAGGATAATTGCTGGGCTTTATAAGCCTGTTAAGGGTAGAATATACTTTGACGATAGAGACGTTACGGATCTGCCTCCGTGGGAAAGGAATATAGGTTTTGTTTTTCAGGACTATGCATTATGGCCTCACATGAAAGTGTTTGACAATGTTGCCTATGGTTTAAGGATTAGAGGAGTTTCCTCGGATGAAATAAAGGAGAAGGTTAGAGAGGTTTTGAAGCTAGTAGGATTGGAGGGTTTTGAGGATAGGTATCCGTATCAGCTTAGTGGAGGTCAACAACAGAGAGTTGCACTTGCTAGGGCAATTGTCATTAATCCATCATTATTGCTTTTAGACGAGCCTCTCAGTAATCTTGACGCTAAAATAAGAATTTCCGTCAGGACTGAGATAAAAAAGCTTCAAAAACGGCTAAAGATAACTACTATCTACGTTACACACGATCAAGAGGAGGCTCTTGTTATATCTGATAGGATTGCTGTAGTAAACCAGGGTATTATTGAGCAGGTGGATACTCCATGGGAGCTTTACTATAATCCCAAAACACCCTTTGTTGCTGACTTTATTGGACAAGTAAACATGTTTGAAGGCGAAGTTGTTGAGATTAAAGATGGGTATGTCTTATTGGATACGTTAGCGGGAAAAATTATGGCAAAGACAGGCGATGCTGTGCCCAATTTGAACGAAAAGGTATTAGTCGTTTTTAGGCCAGAGGTAGTAGAGGTATCTAGAAGTCCTTTAGTGTCTAAGGAAGGTATTGTCCTGAGGGGAAGGATTGATACTGTACAATTTCTAGGTAATCTTGAGAGACTAGAGATCAAAGTGGGTGACATTATTGTTAAGGCCGAGCTTCATAATCCCTTAAAGGTAGGTATTTTTGAAAGTGAAGACGAGGTGTACTTAAAGGTAGATCCAGATCTAGTTAGAGTTCTTAGAAAAGACTAGGTGAAGTACAGTGGAGTTTAGGCTTGGTTTCATTGAGATTGCCAGGATTATAATATTGATATATGTTCTCTTGTTCATTGTATATCCAATATTGAATCTCTTGATTATGATCATAACTCCAGAGAGTTTCATGGAATTTGTAGGTCTTCTTCAAAAAGATATTTTTCAAACAGCTTTCTGGAACACAGTGTATGTGACGATATGGACACTGGTTTTCACGCTGGGAATAGGAGTGCCGTTTGCATACTTCTTATTCCGGTACAAGATTCCGTTTAAAAAGATTATTTTGGCAGCTGTTTTCATGCCTACAATGATCCCCCCATTTGTCGGCGCCCTTTCGCTCATATTCCTGTTCGGAAGATTTGGGACCATAAACCTTCTGCTATTGGATGCGGGCCTTATTAAACGTCCAATAAACTTCATCTACGGGCTGCATGGAGTCATACTGGTTCAGACTCTCACATTTTTCCCATGGGTGGCCATCAACGTTTATAACAATCTTCTAAAGCTTGACAGGAGTCTAGAGGAGGCTGCGGAGACACTTGGTGCCAGACCCTTAAGAAGGTTTTTTACGGTCACACTACCGTCAATAATCCCGGGACTAGTGACTGGGATATTCCTTGTTACAAGTTTCTCTTTTACGGATTATGCAACCCCGATCGTTCTAGGCAGGTATGATCTGCTGGCTCCCCAGGCGTTCATAAACATTCTCCAGGCTATCGATGAGTCTCGGGTAAGGATGGGGACTTACATAGTTGTCTTTCTACTTCTCATAGTTATAAGCCTATTCTTTGCCATGAAGAAGTACATAAGTTTGAGGGAATATGCTAGTCTCAGGCTTCCTAAACCGCTAGAGGAGATAGATCCTCCATTTAGGAGAAAAATACTTTTGATACTCTTTATTTACACTACATTATTCCTTGCGCTTCTACCACACATATACATATTTATCATAGCCCTCTCAAAGACATGGAGCTTTACGCCATTCCCCACGGAATGGGCTTTAGATAACCTCATAAAGATCTTTGAGACTAAAACACCGATTGTCAACACATTCCTCTACGGATTTATAGCCGTGATAATATGCTTTCTCTTTGGGTCGACCGCTGCCTACATTATTGCAAGAACTAGACACCCGCTTAACGATATAATAGACTCAGGGCTCTCCATAATGTTTGTCGTGCCAGGCATAGTTGTGGGTACTAGCTATCTATTCGCCTTTGCAAGACCGATCCTCGGATTGGCTCTAGGAAGTATTTGGCTTATAATGCCTCTAATGCTTGCTACACGAAGAATAACTTATAGTCTGAGGTATAGCTATGCAACTTTTCTCTCTATCAGTAAGAGCATGGAAGAATCGGCATATGTATTAGGGGAGAAGCCTCTAAAGGTTTATCTGAAAATAGTTCTTCCAAACGCACTCCATGGTATAATAGCTGGAGTGCTCTTTTCACTAATAATGGTTTTCAACGAGCTTACCTCGTCTTTGTTCATATACAAGCCTGGATGGGAGACTGTAACCATACAAATGTTCACGGAAATAACTGTTGGTAGGCTCAATCTGGCAGCTGCATATGCGGTCTTCTTGTTCATTGTCTCCTTTATAATAAGTACTATATTGTTTCCATTATCCATTAAAAGAGAATAAAAATATGCTATTTTATTTTATTGATTTTTCAAAAATTATGTATAATTTAGCTTGGAAAGATGTATATTTGTGTTATTGCACATATTTTCATGAATGAAGAAAATATATATTTTAGCAACAGCTACCCTGTTTTTCTTCTTTCTCATGATAGTTTTTCTTTTAACTATGCATAGTAGAGAGGGAAATATAGCTATGCATCTATCTAATACAAGTTCTGTGAAGACCACAAAAATAATTGTCATTGTTGATAATATTGCTGATAAAGGGCTAAGAAAAGCCTGGGGGCTTAGTATCTATCTTGAAGTCGACGGTCATAGACTTCTCTTTGATACTGGCCCGTCTCCAGGCGTGCTTGAGTATAACGCTAAGAGGTTAGGCATAGACTTGTCCAAGGTGGAGGCTGTTGTTATAAGTCATGAGCACGGAGACCATACAGGTGGGTTGTCTGCTCTTTACCCCTACTCCGGGAACATCACTGTATATATACCTTCTGGCTCATACAGAGGTTTCGCTGAGAGTCTCAAGAAGATGGGCTTCAGGGTGATCGTGGTTAACGGTACGCTCGAAGTCTTTCCTGGAGTCTATGTTGTTGGTCCTCTTTATGGTCCGCCATGGGAGGAGGCGCTCGCCGTAAATGTAAGAGGTAAGGGCTTGGTCGTTCTTACGGGTTGTAGCCACCCGGGCGTAGACGAGCTCGTTGAAAGGGCTGTGGAGGATCTAGGTGTAGAGCCCTATATTGTGATGGGTGGTTTTCACCTGGGTGGAGCTAGCCTGGATGAGATAAGGTCTAGGATGGAGAGAATTATTTCTATGGGTGTCTCAAAGATCTATCCTCTACACTGTAGTGGGAGTGCTGTGAGGAAGTATTTGGAAGAGAAGCATCCAGAGATTTATGGTGATGGACACTCGGGAATTGTTTTGGAGATAGGGGGATAAAATCCGTTCAGCCTTTTTTGATTTTTTATCGAAGGGATTTTTAGGAGCGATCAGCCTGTAGCGGTTACTTCATTCCGGTTGGTCAGAGCTTTGGCCCCTCCTCATCTCATATAATATTTTTGCCTTGGAAACTATTAGTGTTTATGCCATATTTTCTACCCATTTCTTGTATGTGTTTGTTGTGACAACATGTATTTTGGAGATCTCTGGCTCTACGCCATATACCTTGAGTTCGTCTAAAATTTCACGTGCCTTGGATGTTACCTGTTTCCAGTCTTTCTCGTCATTGGTGATTATAGTGTCAATGTTGTTGAGGAACATTAGTGCTGCGTGGACAGAATCATACTTTATCCCTGTGAGCCTGTTAATGATAGTTGCAACCTTGACTGTGAGGTGGTCTATGCCGAGCAGCCTTACATCTAGTTGAAGATAGGCTTCCGTCGCAATAGAAGCCTTGTTGGCGTTAATTTTGGACAATGCTCCTAAGAGTTCTATCGCCACCAACAATGAGCCATATGCCTCGAATCTGCCCCTGACGGCGTCTCTGACTATCCTCTCAGCCTCATTTCCAAAAACTGGGTGGTGAAGTATGGCATAGACAAAGATATTCGTGTCGATGTAAGCCGTCTTAGTCTTCATCCCAAGACTCCTCTACAAGCGCTACAGCGTCAACCTCAATCTTTTCTTTAAATAGACCAAGCATGACCTCTAGAGAGTTTTCATTGCGTCCTTTTACTGGAACAAGTATGATTTTTCCTCCTTCCTCCTTTACGGCGAGTAGATCTCCAATTTTTATTCCCAATTTCTTCCTAACCTCACTAGGTATGGTAACCTGGTACTTGCGCGTAACCTTCACCAGCATTTCATTAATACTACGTAGTACGTAGAACATATTACTTTCGCCTCACTATAATAAAACTCTTTTAAACCAGACCAGCCAATCGTATTTTGATGTTTCAGGCAGAAATCCAGGTAAGGAATATCCTTGAGGTAGCGCTAGGGCTAGACAAGGACGACAGGTTACTGATAATATATGATCGGGAAAACGAGAAGTTTGCCAGACCTCTGATCGAAGCTGCGAAGAAAGCTGTGAAAAGGTTGGAAGCGATAGCTCTGGAAGACTTCGGGTCGAGGCCGTTTACTTCATTGCCAGAGGCTTTGAGGGAGAAGATACTATCGTTTTCGCCTACAGCTAGTGTCTTCATGGCTACAGGAAAGGAGGGAGAAGTCTCATTTAGGCTAGAGCTTCTAGATCTTCTCCTTAACAACCTTGAGGCTAGGCATGTCCACATGCCAGGGCTTGACGAGAAGATATGGGAGACAGGTATGAAGGTGGACTACGAGAAGGTTGCCGAGACTACGCTTAGGGTGTATGAAGCGGTTAAAAACGCGAAAGAGATAGTTGTGAAGAACAACTACGGCACAGACGTCAAGGCAGTACTAGGTCTAAAATGGGTTCCAGACACAGGGTTGGTTAGAAAGCCGGGAGACTTCATAAACCTCCCGGCAGGAGAGGTATACACGTGTCCGCTAAAGGTTGACGGCGTATTCTATGCGGAGATACTTGGGGACTATTTTGTAAAGTATGGTAGGCTTGAAGAGCCAGTAAGGTTCGAGTTCGAGGATGGGTATGTGGTAGCAATAGAGGCAAGCGATCCTAAGCTAGAGGAGGAGCTTATAAAATACATATTCGAGGGACCGGAGTACTCGGATAGGGCTGGAGAGTTTGCACTTGGAACAAACATTTTCTTGAAAGAGCCTATAGGAAACCTACTTCAGGACGAGAAGTTGCCAGGGGTACATATTGCTGTCGGAAATCCGTACCCAGAAAAAACAGGTGCGGACTGGTCTTCTACTGTTCACCTTGACTTTATAGCATTAAATACGGACGTGTGGGTTGATGGAGAGAAAATAATGAGGAAGGGCAAGTACTTAGTCTAGCACGTGAGGTGGAAGGCTCCCATAACTTTTCTTCCGCTTTCTACACACTTGTTGAACAGCTTGACTGCAGTCTCTGTTGGCAGGGCTATCAGGTCGATGTCTTTTTTCCTCATATAGTCTACAACCTCCTTCTGTACTTTCATAAAACCATGGTAACCTGTACCTACGATAAGCATCTCTGGCTTGTATTCTTCGATATAGTCTTTTATGTCTTCCACGAAGAGCTTATGCCCTTCTTTTCTCCACCAGTTGGGTTCAACAACGCTTTCTGACGTGACGATTATGTCCCTGATGAATTGTTTGCCATTTATAACAATCTTGCCGAACTCGTATTTTTCGATTCTAATCATACGTGTCTGTACTAGATAATAAGTGAAAAATAGTTAAACTTATCCTGTATTTCATTCTGGAGAAACCACTCTTTTGTACAATTCCTCAGACATCTCGTAGCTGACAATGTCGTTAAGGAAACCCGGAAAAGCCCTCTCGATCTGTTCTTTAGTAGCCTCTTTAGGAACATAAAGAACCGCTATTTCCGTGTATTCGTCGCCCGCGGATA
>CAZJJA010000044.1:0-9093 GCA_964546235.1 uncultured Thermofilaceae archaeon
TATCTTTGCTATTCGGGAGAGTATCCTCATGTGGGAAAGGTCTACTGAACCCTCTATCATGGCTTTTCCTTCAGAGCCCGGTACGTAGACTATAATGCTTTCAGTGTAGTTCCAGCCTTTGGAGCCTTTTATTCTCATTAAGACGTCGTTTAGGACAGTCGCTGCGTCTAAGCCCCTTTTCCAGTTAAGAAGTACAACCGTCGTTGCAACAGTCACAACAACTATTACTAGAAACAGAGCCACGGCTCTATAGTCAATCGACGCCTTTGGCATATTGTCGACCCTGAAATCACGTTATATGCATGTGTCTAAACATCACCTAGTATAAAAATCAACATTTATGCAGGCTTGGCAAAAAGATACCTAGAACTTTTCCATCATCCATAAGTTTACAAGCACTGATGTCAAATCCGGATCAGAAATCTTCCCCCGACGATAGAATGTTTCGTTTTTTGAATAGGTCTTTATAGTTACATCATTTTATATTTGTAAAAACAAACATTAAGCGGTCATCATGACGGAAAAGGACGCAGATAAAGACCAGCTTAGACTCAAGAACATCAAAGTTCTCCTGGCGGGCTGGGTGATATGGACCCCAGTACAAGAAATGTCAATGCCTTACAGCCAGCTTTATAAAAAGGAACTTGGAGCCTCACCCTTCATTATATCCCTCATGGACTCGGTATTCAATTTGAGTAACTCTGTTTCAAAGATCCTAGGTGGCTACCTCACAGACAAGTATGGCAGAAGAAAGGTTCTCTGGATAGGCACTCTGCTTGTTTCACTCAGCTACCTCCTATATGCTCTAGCCCCAACTTGGGAGTGGCTCTTTGTGGCCGATGCGCTAAACGGTATTGCCTTATTTTACCAACCGGCTTTGACAAGTGTTCTAGCAGACTCGACGATAATGGAGCTCAGAGGGAGAATATATTCACTAATCCATGTTGTTCCTGATGTCTTGAGCACATTCTCGCCGCTAGGAGGCGCATGGATTGTAGAAAACTACGGACTCGTTGAGGGAATGAGATTACTCTACACAGCAGCCATGGCTGCAGGGCTAATTGTCACTTTTATGAGGTGGAGATGGATAGAAGAAACCCTGACAAGAAGTAGAAGAGAATTTAGTTTCCGGGAAGCCTACAAAGAATCAATAAATTTCATCAAAAGAAACCTTATCCCCCTCCTTATGATGGAAATATTGGTAACCCTTGTCATGAGTCTTGGCTTTTTATATAGCTACTACAAGTTCTATTTTCTTGGTATAAACGAGATCCAGTTAGGCATACTTGCCACTTTAACAAGTGGAGTCAGGATAGTCTTCACATATCCGTTGGGATACCTTGTGGATAAGGTGGGAAGAGGACCAGTTCTAAAGACCTCTTTTGTCCTTGGGCTTGTTGCGGCTGCAGCAATAGCTCTGGCCCCAGCAAGGACCAATATAACATTCCCTTACATAATATTGGCTGAGGTCATAAGCGTTGTTTGGATGATAGCATACTGGAGCGTTATTGCGCCTCTCACAGCCGATATTGTGCCACTAAAGATGAGAGGAAGAGTTCAATCTATACTTGATCTTATAACAAGCCTAGTCTGGATAGTGGGCACACTTGTGGCTGGTAAAATGTATGAGAGCCTTGGCCCGAGGATCCCGTTTATGCTTCAGGCAATCCTAATGTTCGCTATAATGCCATTGATATGGAAGCTTATAGACAGGCTAACAAGGGAAGTTGACAAAAAGCTAAAAAACAAAACGCAAGTTAAAACCATTCTCTAGGATACCTCCAGTCTGAGCCCAGATCCCTCATCCCTATATGGAAGACTTCTGGCGGAAGCCTCTTATGCTGGGTCGTTTTCACCCGCTTTATAATCATTTTAACAGTATCAAGCTTTAGCCCCAGTATCTCTGATATCTGCTCTTCTTTCAACATTTTTTCAAACCGTAAGTAGAGGACTTGGTCTAGTATCTCGTAGCTTATACCCAGCTCGCCCTCAGCTGTTTGTCCAGGCCACAATCTAGGAGAGCTAGGCTTATATGCGATACGGTCGGGAAACCCTAAATATTTCGCCATTTGTCTCACATGTGTCTTATATAGTCCCCCGATCGGCATCACATCTACGCCACCGTCACCATACTTTGTAAAGTATCCTATCAGAAGCTCGCTCTTATCTCCAGTCCCTATCACTAGCCCGTTGTGCCTATAAGCTCTCTGGTGTAATATTATCATCCTCACCCTAGCCGTTGCATTGCCACGCTCTACCTTCGTCATTCCGCCAAGTTGATTCTCTAGAGCCTCTACTATAGGGTCGACGTCTATCATCTCCCAGTTCTCGTCCGGTATCTTGAGAAACTCGATCACAAATCGCGCATCTTCAATGTCCTCCTCTGGAGTCGAGTAGGACGGAAGAATGTAAAGAAATGTGTTTTCGGGTCCGAGTGCTCTAGCTGTTAATACTGCTGTAACGGCACTGTCGACTCCTCCACTCACACCTACGATTCCTGACTTCTTGCCAGCATAGACTGTGACATACCACCTGAGTCTCTTTACAATATAGTCGGCGACCCTTTCAGTGTTAATTGGAGGTAGCACGCCCATAAGCTCATCCCAATAATGAGAGTAGGTCATGAATATCTTTCCTATGAATCTTGTATGAACTGAAGCGCCGCGCAGACCTCAAGAGAAAGATGTCTAGGTCCGCTACGACAAGATCTTCTTCCATCTTTTTGCCTCGAGCCAGTATCTCGCCGTCAGGAGCAACTATCATCGATCCGCCCCAGAAAAACTCCTCGTCTTCTGGACCGACGCTGTTGGCAAAGATCACATACGAAGAGTTTTCAACTGCACGAGTAACTATAATTGACTCCCATATACGCTCAAGCACGGTGTCGCCCCTATTATAGAGACCCCTTATTGGCGAAGCCGAATGGACGACCACTACATCTGCACCAAGCCTGGAAACTAGCTCCGCTGGTTCGGGATGCCAAGCATCTTCGCAGATGATAGAGCCTATTTTCCAGCCGTCCCACTTGAAAACCTTAACGTCTTCAACGTCACCTTCCTTAAAGTATCTTGATTCTTCAAATAATCCGTAATTCGGGAGATACAGCTTAGAATAATACCCTACAATTTCTCGATTACATATATACGCGACGCTGTTCTCGTAGATACCATACCTTTTCTCTCTAACTAGACCAACGACGACACACATGCTTTCCGTCAAGTCCCGGATCTTTTCGAGG
This sequence comes from uncultured Thermofilaceae archaeon, assembly GCA_964546235.1. Classification (GTDB taxonomy): domain Archaea; phylum Thermoproteota; class Thermoprotei; order Thermofilales; family Thermofilaceae; genus JALVKT01. The sequence continues at coordinate 3,239 of CAZJJA010000044.1, forward strand.
GCTATCGTAGCTTCGTCTGATATCTCGTATGCTATGTCCTTTAGGAGATATCCTGTTAGCGAAAGTTCAGGAAAAACAAGGAGTTCGACATTCTTCTCGCGAGCCATTCTGATAAACTCAAGGTGTTTTTCCAAGTTTTTCTCGACGTTTCCCAGAATACTATGAATCTGCGCAATACCTACACGTATTTTTTCTTTCAAAGATTACACCTAATAAAGATTTTATATTCTAGAGATATATCTCTTAGTTAATAGTGAATTGTATAAGTGTGCTAAACTATAACTGTTCGCCTGCTGTATACGAGAAGCCCTAATCCCATGAAAGTATAGCCAACCACATAAAGAATGTCGAGAGGATTCCAAGGATAATATCCTCCAACCAGAATGTAGGATGAGTCGGACACTGTGAATAGCAGGAGTCCTGCGGAGAATATGTCTAGTCCAACTGTCATTCTGCCTCCATAGTAGGATATCATCATGAGAAGAGAAAAGTAGAGGAGTATAGCGTCAAGGGTTAGGTAGATGTTTTCTGTAACAAAGTCGTATAATGGATATTCGGAAAAGCCCATAATAGTATAGACAAAGACGGAATACCCAACCAAAGCAGAAGGCACGACCAGAGGTAGCGTCTTAATAAACCTAATTCTGAGCGAATATTCGGGTATCGCTTTTATAAAATTGTGCACCTTTTCGGTTTCTTTATATAAGCCATAGATAACAAGGATGTATCCGAGAAACCAGAAAATATCACTTATCAAGGCAAACTTGAGGAGATAGTTTCTTATTGCCCAAAGCTCTTCCGCACAAACCCAGAGGGTAAAACCAAGAGATACAAAAAACCAGTGAGAATCTACCAAGTTACCGTGAGACTCATATTGTCGTTTAAAAACAAGCCAAGAAGATACAGACAAAAAGATGCATGATAACACAGTAAGCGTGTCCAGCAGATATCCTTTTTCACCGATTAGAAAAAATGCGTGTATGACTACTAAGAATATGAAAAGAATAACCCCGAAAATGAGTGAGAGGATGAAGATTTTTAACGAATGTTCCATACTTAACCCTTATTTTGAAAGCTTTCAAATTAACCTTATTTGATTATTATATAACAGTTTTCATAGATTTACAGAAGTATGTGGGTGTTATTATGATTGTATCAAAGGAAAAATTGATGCGCTTTCTGCGGAAAAACAACCTGTACAAATATGAGGTTATGGGAGACACTCTCAAGATCAGTTATATGTCTGGGGCATTGTCGGAGAAGATGAGGGAGAGCGCAGAGATAGTGATTCTCGGAAAAATAATTGATGAAAACATTTTAATTGAGAAGGCGTTCCTAGTCAGAGAAGGTATATCCGAGGAGATAGACATAGAGGTGCTAGGCACGTGGCTTGAGTTAATTAACTCGATTAAATAAACCACACACTATTATACGACGAATCTTCATGTTTACATTGAGGTGTTAATTGTTGTTCAGTATTGGGTATAGTAGGGCATCCAAGGGAAGCAATGGTTTTTCTTTCGGAAAAATAATCCTGATAGCAATAATAGCTGTAGTGGCTATAGGAGCTCTCTCGATACTTCTCCTAGGAACAAACACTCAAATATCGTTCAAAGCTCTCCTTGAAAAGAATCCCGATCACATAGTCGTCTACAATGTAACCATGGAGAGCATGGGATACCAGCAATACATGAAGATAGTCTACGCAAAGAAGGGAGAAAACATCAAAATGATGCTTTCTGGCTCTACAGGAGAGGCAATGCTGCTAATACTCGGAGACAAGGCATATTCATGCGCATCCATGGGAGATACTTGGCAGTGCAACGAAGTATCTAAGGAGAATATTGTCCAAAAGGACATGAAATATGTTGCCCAGGAAATGCAGAACATAACATATGCGGGAGAAAAACATGTAGCAGGCTATGCTTCAAAGTGTTGGAATGGGACAGTCTCAAAGCAGGGTGTAACTAGTAGAGTCCAATTATGCATAACAAACGATGGTGTTGCCACGCTGATATACTCCGAGCAGGTCTACAACGGTGAATTAGTCGGAAGAGTCAAAATAGAAGCGGTCGAGATTAACTACAACGTGCCCGACGAAGAATTCCAGCTACCCGGATAATCATGACTGGTCCAGGTCCCGGGAAAATAAAGATACCCTCAAAAGTTGTTTTTTGCAATAAAAAAGGTTGTAGAGAGCTTGATGTTGTTGTCTATCTCCATCTGAAGGGGCTTAGCAGAGCAAGGGTAACTCATATTGATTTAGAGGGTGATAAAATAGAAGACCTTTTTTGTTCTGATACATATGTTAGAGTCTCTGTTTCTGGCGGGCTTATGAGAATTTACCCTACAAGGGGTACTCAAGAGGATATGTTTGAACTAAGGATTATTTCAGACGTGTTTAGGAAGATCTTTAAGGAAGGGAAAATTTTGAGTTGGGGCTTTCTCGGGAAAAAAGAGGGAGGGATATATATTGGCTTTAAAAAAGATGTCTTAGAGAGCCTGGAGAGATACGGTTTCAAGATTTTGAAGGAGCAGTAAAGTTTTCCTTATAAGTCTAGGATTCTTGACAAAAAACGATATATTTTGAGGAACAGTTTAAAACATAGTAATGCAAATCACAAGCCTTAATGGTATATTGTTTGAAAATGTGACTAAAAGCTTTGACGAAATAAAAGTACTAGACAATATTTCTCTTAAAATCCCTCCAGGCAAACTCTACGTTCTCCTGGGCCCTAATGGTAGCGGAAAATCAACTCTAATGAAAATGACCATAGGACTAGTCAAGCCTGACTATGGAAAAGTACTTGTTGGAGGGGTCAACCCGCAAGAAAACCAGGTTTCTGCCAAGAAAATTGTAGGCTTTTTGCCAGAAGAGCCAGTGCTTTACGAGTCTCTAGAACTCCTAGACTATCTGAGCTTTATACTCAACATATACGGCATAAACGTTACAGAGGAAAGGATCAGAGAAGTTCTAGATTTTCTCGGCTTAAGTGAACACTTAAACAAGCTCGTGGGAGAATTGAGCCATGGGAACAAAAGAAAACTTATGCTAGCAACACTAATACTCAGAGACCCCGACTATCTCGTGTTGGACGAGGTATTTTCTGGACTAGATCCATCCTCGGCGGTTCTCGTAAAAGCCTGGCTTAAAGAAAAGATAAAGAGAGGGGCAACCGTAGTCTTCTCAACCCACATATTGTCCCTAGCTGAGGCATTAGCTGACACGGTGGTGATGATTTACAAGGGGAAGAAGGTGGTAGAGGGTAGTGTAGATGAGCTACGGGAACTCTATGGTAAAGAGGAGTTAGAAGAAATATTCTTGTCTGTCACTGGTCTTGAGAGAGAATATGATGAGATTGTTCGCTCGTTGATGGGATAGGTATGAAGAAAATATATTTGACGCTTGCAAAGATTCTAGCTAAAGAGTCCGTCTTCAGAGCTAGCAAGAGGAATATTAAAGTTCCTTTCATATCTCGAGATTATACAAAAGTCTCCGCTCTTAGTTCTAATCTTCTGCCAGGCATATTCTTTCTTTTGTTTGCGTCTGTTCATTCAATATTGATAATATCGGTAACAGTAGAAGAACTACCATCTATACTTCTTCCGACGCTATTCATGGTTGCTTACTTTAACTTAATACAGATGTTGTCCTTCTCGTCAATATTTTTCGGCGACGAATTATTCGAACCTGTAAAAATCATGCCTCTGAATTCAAAGGATATTGTAAAAACTTACTTCGTAGCGTACCTTCTATATTGGGGTGGAGCCTCTACAATAATGCTTTTCTTACCTCAGTTTTTGATAGGAGCGATTTTTCGGCTAGATGCTCTGCCGTTTCTCATCGCTTTTCTATACTCTAGCGTAGCTGTGATGTCCTCTTCGATACTAGTAGCTGTATATATAGGAACATACACAGAGGTCTTTAGGAAAAACATTCTAATGAACATTCTTTCTGCTATAGGATGGCTTATACTAATAAGCTCTTACTATCTCATGTCCTACATACCAGCTATAGCTAATTATGGCAAAATGATACCTAGGGAATACATGAGCTTCATAGCTCTTATCCCGTTTATAGGTCCACTATATATAGGGCTGTATCCGCTAGAATCAATAATCTCGATAATTCTAACAGGGGTATTGGTCTATTCGGTCTATTTTAAGACTTATAACTGTGTGGAAACGGTCATAGCTGGCACTAGGATTTCGCATCTACCGTTTCTCGCGAGACGCATAGAGGAAAGAAAGATCAAGTATAGAAGACTTTCAAGACACTTAAGCCTGGTCAGAAAAGACTTTAAGCTAATTCTTCGCGAACCCCGGAGACTTTCGGGCATACTTTACCTTCTTCTGTTTCCGATATTTTTCATCGGCTTTAGAACTGTTGACGAGAATATGATATTCATATTCCTTTCATTCGTAGGGAGCATTATAGGTATATCTTCGACAACTTGGATCTATTTAGAGGGCGAGGGTGCAAAGGTGCTATACTATTTGCCGTTAAAAAGGACAGACATTTATATAGCTAAGATCCTCGACAGCCTTGTCGTACTATTCTTTGCCGTAATCTTTTTTGTGTTCCTTGAAATCATAGGCTTTGCAACGATGAGTTTGTATGGAATAGCGGCTATGGTATCAAACTTTACTCTTCTTTCAACAACCACATTAGCCATAATCATTGCAAACCTGCCAGAACACCCATCCTCTTGGACAGAATCTTCGATAAACAGATTCGCGATAATACTTCTAGAAATCTTGTTAACGATAGGCTCGATGGCAATACCGATCGTCTTTAGCCTACTGTATGGAATTATAGTGGCTACAATTGCATCTATAATTATGGGCGTCATTGGAGCTATTATCTCATTCTTATATGTTGATGTAAAGAATAACTACTTGTTGATACGCTTGAAAATAGTCCTTATTTCCCTGATAAACCCTCTTTGCCTCAACTTTTTTACTCTATCTTCAACCTCCTCTATAGGAATTTCAACACTTTTAGCTATCTCGTCCATAGTTGTATAGCCATTGCACATAGACAATATTTTGAGGTCTACTTCATCTATACCTTCCAGTCCTAAAGCAAGCTTATCCAAGCTTCTTCTAGCGGTGACAACAAATTCTTCGTAAGCGAGGGGAGATTTTTTTGGTACAAAAGTATAGACATTTTTAGAAGCCTTGGTTTTCGCTGGCATAAGTGGTTTTTTCTCTTCGACCTCTTTAATCCTTGTATATTTTATTTGAGCAGATGGCTTTTCTATTTTTTCCTTGAATAACTTTCTAAAGAACTCCTCCAGTTCCTCGAGCGAGCTGGGATCTTCGAGGTCTACAATATATAGTGTTCCACCATTTTCTTCCGAGAACTTCTTGGCCGTTCTTAGAAAATCTTCTGTAGCAGATTTTGACTTTGTTACAACTACTATCTTGGTCCACGCTTTGCTCCAAATGTTTTCTATGCTTTTCAGAACAGACAAAGAATCCTTGTTGGTGGGATCGAGTAGTAGGACTGCAATATCTATCTTCCAGCTGGACTTTATTTTTAGGAACTCCAGGTCTGGTCTCTTTCCGCTAAATTCTCTAATTACATGGTGTTTGTAGAAATAGTTTCTGACAAGAATTGGTTCTTCAAAGTCGACTTTTATTTCTGGGAAAAGAGCCTTTATCAGGGAACTTTTACCAGAATCTCTTGCTCCAAAGAAGGATATTATCATCTCATCTCCGCTGATATATTTGTTTTACGATAATTTAATCTATTCGAATACGGATTATAAGTGTTGAAGCTGAAGTATTTATTTTACAAAACTTTTTCAATAATCCGTGTCCATCCGTGTTTATCCATGGTTCTATTTCTT
>CAZJJA010000045.1:0-8947 GCA_964546235.1 uncultured Thermofilaceae archaeon
TGGAGTCTGGCTGGGAGCTCTCTCATTCGCCCTAAAGAATATCCTTAATCACATCGACTTTAGATTAGTCCTTGGTCTAGCAGGTTCAGTTATGTTTTTGCTCACTCTAGACTATGTACGCTATGAAAAAACCACTAAAAGATATATCCCAGTAGTAATTGTTTCAAGTCTCTATTTGCCACTTCTTATAACAAGACCAGAGCTTGTGTTATTCTATGCAACTTTAGCATTCTCGTTTCTCTATCTTCATCTAAGATATACTGGCTATAGGACGATATATGGAAGCGGGGTTCTAGCATTGCATGGGTCCATTCTACGGGTTTATGGAAATTGGGATCCATTTATCTCGCTGACTCCCCTGTTTTTCTCACTCTTTGCTGTAACAGAGGCATACGAGAGGGTCTACACTACCTCGAGGACAACGCTTGCTTTAAAAATGGTTTTCGGATTAGGAATAGTCTTTTTAGCCATGTATATGTACTGGATGGCTTATCCGACAGCAGCATTGATCTATTTGTTGGATTTTATGGTTAGGCTTGCTACGGAGGCATCAGGGCTTTACACGAGAATGAGTCTTAAATTCTACGGTTTTGTCGAGTTCTTTAGGCATATATTAGTCTTGGGAGTTATGGGGTTTATTTTCTAGATGAAGACAAGGAGAGATTAAGCCTTTTTTACTTCTTGTTTTATTCTTGGTTACTTTTTGCTCTACATAATCATCGCTTGGAGCGTACCCACAGATGCGTATCTTCTCTCCAGACCCAACTTTTAACTCAGTCCAACAAGTATCTGCTAAAAGGATAAGTGTAGGCAGGGAGATTGTATAAATGTGAGCGAAGAAGTTTTCAAAAACAAGAAAATTAGAAAACTTCTCGAAAAGTACACTGAGATATGGGCTCTCGGCTATGCCTCTAGTCTTCTCAGCTGGGATCTAGACACCTATATGCCACGGGGAGCTGTTGAAGAAAGAGGTAAGGCTAAAGCTACGCTTAATTTGTTACGCCAGAAACTCTATCTATCGACAGAGTTTAAGGAACTATTCAAGGAGGCTGAAAAGGAGGAAGGTCTAAACGACTACGAGAAAGGAGTCATAAGAGTTGTTAAGAGAACCCTCGAATACTTTGAGAAGATTCCGCCTGAGCTGATAAAGGAAGAGGCTATAACTGTCTCGAAGGCACGAGTCGTTTGGGAAAGGGCAAAGGAGAAGTCTGATTTTTCAATGTTTAAGCCTCACTTGGAAAAGATAGTGGACATTCAGAGAAGAAAGGCGGAGTATCTCTTAAAGGATAAGGAAGGTACTCTCTATGATGCTCTTCTGGATCTCTATGAAGAAGGGCTAACACACAAAGACGTTGATAGAGTCTTTGGAGAGATAAAAGAACCGCTCACAAAGCTTTTTAGAAAGATACTCGACTCGGATATGTACCCGAGAAGTCATCCTCTTGAGGAGGAGAAATATGATATAGAAGCTATGAGACACCTGAACATACTCGTCTTGGAATATTTCGGCTATGACTTCAACAGAGGAAGGCTAGACGAGTCTGCTCACCCGTTTACTATAGAAATGGGAATAGATGACGTGAGGATAACAACATGGTATCACGGTAAAGACTTTAGGAGAAGCCTGGGAGCCGTTGCACATGAGTTCGGACACGCCTTATACGAGATGCAGATAGACAAGCGCTTAGCAGGAACGCCGATAGCCACGGGCGTCTCTATGGGCGTGCACGAAAGCCAGAGCAGATTTTGGGAAAACATTGTGTGGAGGAGTAGAGAATTTGTCGAGACCTTCATAAGAGACATGAGAGCTCTACTGCCTTTCCTGAGAAACTATAGTTCTGAAGACGTGTACAAGTACTTCGCAATGGTCAGGCCAGAATACATCAGAGTCGAGGCAGACGAGGTACACTACCCATTACACATAATCCTCAGATACGAGATAGAAAAGGACATGCTTGAGGAAAAGCTCTCAATAGACGAGCTTCCACAAGTGTGGAACGAGAAAATGCAAAGCTACATCGGGATAACGCCGAGAAAAGACTCCGAGGGAGTCCTGCAGGACGTACACTGGTCTATAGGTGCTATCGGCTACTTCCCCACCTATGCTCTAGGATCCATACTCTCGGCACAATTCCTCAGAAAATACGAGGAAGACTGTGGTCCTATATCTGAGGCTATAAGGGAGAGACGTTTCGACAAGATAAGTGAGTGGCAGAAAGAGAAGATACACAGGTGGGGCTCCACTTATCCGCCCAAGGAACTAGTCAAGAAGGCTACAGGCGAAGACATCAATCCAAGATACTTCCTAGAATATCTGGAAAAGAAGTACCTGAAGGGAGGCTAAAATCTATATGAGTCTTTCAGGCACTCTTTTTTAAGCCTATATACAATAAAACTGTAAGCCGGGTTGTTTGCTCTATAAAAAGCCTTAGCTACGGCATCCTCGGGTCTGGGCTTTTTAACTCCAAGTAAGCGAATAACGCTAACAAATCTCTTGTTTCTTTTAAAAGCGTAAGATAGAACTTCCGTTAAGATTCTCGTACCTATCCTCTTTCGTCATAAATCTCTGGCTACATGGATCCCGAAGTCTATATTCGAGCTTAAAGGGTTGTAGTATGCAGAAGCTACTGGCTCTCCGTCCAGGTATCCATATCCAATGAAAACGACATGAAGATGTGGTTTAGGCTCGATGAAGAAGCCCCAACTTTTCTTCTGAATCTTGGATACGGCTTCGAGTGTATTCCCGTCTACTTTCTCGTAAATTTTGACTTTAATCTCTTTATTCGGACTTAATATACGTGAAGTCCTTGTCCAAAAGTAAAGTAATGCCTTATTAGAATAACATTTGGGACTTAATGTTTCGTCTTCTGGCAAGATAAGGTGAATCAAATCGGAAACACAATCCATCGATATTATTTCTTCAATGCTACTTTCTACGCATATCGTAAATTTTTTCCTTCTTCTCCTATAAAGCACCTTCATTAAGAAACAGTTCCTTTGAACCTTGAAGTCGAGAGTTTTCTTTGTCCAAAATATGGACAAATTATACAGGCTATTGTACCACTGAATAAACTGATCTCTAGGAATGATGTCAAAGAAGCCCACAAAGAAAAAGTACAAAGTGCTGATATTAACATGTTTCGCGAATAAGTGTTAAACGTAGCAAAACCTTAACTTCCAGGAACACATATTAAAAGGTGAACATGAGTCACAAGAAGAAAGAGTTATGGGAAGAAGCGAGAAAGAAGGGCCGACTAGAGGACGATTTCGAAGAGATGAGCGAATACTGGGACTACAGGAAAGACAACTTTGCTGGTTTTAAACACGAGGGAAGCATTCTCAAGCTATGGATGGGACCGACTGAAGCTCTATACTATTCGAATGCTGAAATTTCAGATGGAACATTCGACTTTTTACCGTGGACATATAAGACACTAGAAGCGAAGGTTAGGCTTCTAGGACATTTCTATGGAAGTGCAGGCTGGGGTTTTTGGAACTATACAATGGTTATCGATCCTTGTATGCCCATCTGGTTCATCTACCTTAGAACGAGAGGTCCATATCCGTTTCAGGGTTTATTTGCACAGGTAGGCAACCAGTTTCAGCCGATAATGTTGTTTGAAAAACCAGCACTCCTAACCATGGCGAGTATAATATCAAACTTCGCCCCAAGCATAATGGGGCTTAAAATATTATCAGATACTCCTACTCTTCAAAGCCTAAAGCTCGACGAGTGGCACGTATATAGGGTGGAGTGGAGCGAGAGCATGGTTCGCTTTGTGGTTGACGACTTTGAGGTGGCCAGGATACCATATAATGCTGGTCCAATCGGTGCTAGGGCTGATGTCTGGATTGACAACGCTGTCTATGAGGCGAGGAGAAATGACGCTGGTAGGGTCTATAGGCATGTTACACAGGAGAATAGGACTCGTAGCTTCCTCGAGATAGACTACATTAAGATTTTCTAGAGCATTTTTAACAATATGATTCTCTTTTCTTTTTTATAGAGGAAAGTTTAGAGGTTGACGTTACAACATGGATTTTTGTCCACCAAGATCTTATTTATACTGTTATGTATAGTTGTAGAAAAATGTATTCTGTAGAAATAAAAACTTTAATTATATAATTTTTGCTTGTATTTTTTAATAAAAAATGGATAATATATTTATTGTTAAATATACCATTAGAAAACCAACATACACTATAAATTATAAAACATATATATCAAATCCCGCATAGATTTAATGATTTATATGAAAAAAACATTATTGTTCATTATAACTACAATTATCCTACTACTACCCGCAATACAAGCAAAACCAATAAGCGGTTGGTCAAAAGTCCACGCTCCAGCAGACACCACAGTCTTCAACGCACTGACCATAGCTGGAAACTACATATACGCGACAGGCTATGTACAAAACGGCGGCACAGGAACCGACATATTGGTCGTAAAAGCCGATTTAGATGGCAACATTGTCTGGTCAAAAACCTACGATAACTTCAATTTTGAGTATGGCTCACACATAGATTTCTACAATGGCAAGGTCTATGTCTACGGGCTTGGAAAGACGTCCGACGGCGAGATAAGCGTACAGCTTCTTTGTCTCGACGAAAATGGAAACCAGCAATGGATACGTGTATGGGGCAAAACCGGGCTAGCTGACTACCCTGAAGGGCTTGCGGTCGGAAGCCAGGGCATCTTTATCGCCGTCACAAGCGTCGACACTAACGCTGGAACCAGCGAGTACTGGATAATAAAATACAGTCTAGACGGCTATGTCCAAAAATATGTTAACGGACCAGGATCCAACGATATAGCACACGACCTAAAGCTTCATGACAATAAGGTCTACGTGGTGGGAAGCTCAGACAGCGACGGTTTCATCGCAATTTATGACGACAATCTAAACAGCCTTCTCTTCAAAAAATACTCTACGTTGCCTGGCTACATGGGAGTCGACAAGTTCGACAAGATAGTCTTAGACAAGGTGGATGAGGGTCTCGCCATAATCGTTTTGATTCAAGACTCAAGCCAAGAAGCGAGCGTTGCCGTCCTAATAGATAAGGACTACGAAGTACGGAAATATACGTTGGTAAACCTATACCTCTCGGATGCGGCAATACATTATCACATTCTTACTGCGGTGGGATACAAGACTACAGACGCTGGAGATAAGAATTTCGCCTTATATAGATGGGACTTTGTCTGGGATCTAGAAGAATTTGATATGATAAAAACTTGGGGAGGTAGCGGGGACGATGCGATGACTGGCGTGGCTGTAAAGTACAACTACATAATAATGTCTGGCTACTCAGAGTCGTACACTAGCGGTATAGCAGGTATACTGTGGATGTACGATTCTAAACATCAGTTAAAGGTTAACATGCCTAGCAGCGAGTTTCAGTGGATGGTGTTTTATCCGGACTTTGCTCTTCCAGTGGCTGGGGCGAAAGGAAGCGGGACAGCTAGCCTACCTGAGACTCTATACTTCCTAAAGGTTACAGAAGAGGTTACAGAGGATGATGTGAAGATGGTCTTCAGCAGATGGAGCGACGGCGTCACAGACAACCCCAGAAACATTACTCTCGTTGAGGATATGGAGCTGACAGCGATCTACGACACGTACTACAAGATAGAGGTCGAGAGCCAGTATGGTCAGGCATCAGGTACAGGCTTCTACAAGGCTGGTTCAAAGGCGACGATATCGGTAACTCCTGTTCAAGTGCCTTTGAGCGGAGGAAAGTATGCTGTATTCAAGGGCTGGGAGAAAGACGGAGAGATAGTGTCTCAGGAGCCGACCACGCAGGTGGTTGTAAACGAGCCAGCCAAATATAAGGCAGTTTGGGAGGTAAAGTCAGGAACACCACCCAGTGGAACATACACTGTCCATGTAGAGACGATGTATGGTACGGCGACGGGATCTGGCACTTATTCTGAGGGTGAATATGTTACTGTAAGTGTTAGTCCGACTGTAGTTGAACACGGAAACATGACGAGACATGTATTCAAGGGCTGGAGAGTGGGAGACCAGATAGTTTCAACAAGTGCTACATACACTTTTAAGGTTACTGGCGACGTGAGCGTTGAGGCGGTTTGGGAGACACAATACTATGTTAGAGTCGTGAGCCAAATTGGGCAGACAAGTGGTTCAGGCTGGTATCCGAGGGGTTCACAAGCCACAGTATCGGTTTCACCTGAGTCGACTGGAGAGCACGTTTTCAAAGGCTGGCAAACAGGCGGTGAAATAATTTCAACAGAAAATCCGTACACATTTATGGTGACAGAGCCATTAGTCCTCGAGGCTGTTTGGTCTGGTGCTCCTCCACCCAGCAGTGGACAATACAGCGTTATTGTAGAAAGTGAGTATGGTAAGGTTGAGGGTTCTGGACAGTATAGTGCTGGAGAAATTGTTGTCATAAAGGTGGAGCCCAGTGTCATAGAGCAGGATGGATCTAGGAAAATATTCGTGAAATGGGTCTATGAGGATGGAAAAACGGCTTCGTCAAGCCCCTCTTTTAGAATAACGGTTACTGAGGACATTAAACTGAAGGCTGTATGGGCCACAGAATATCTGGTTAAGGTCGAGACAGATATAGGTTCTGTGGAGGGAGGAGGGTGGTACCGTGAAGGCTCATACGCAAGTGTCAGAGTTTCAAGCCTTGAAGTCACTGTTGGCGGTGAAAAGTACAAGTTTAAGGGATGGGCTGACGAGACAGGTAACATTGTTTCGACAGATCCAAGGTATTCTTTTAAGGTTACTGGGCCAGTGTACTTAAAGGCTGTTTGGGAGAAGGCTGGTGTGGTAGGTGGTCAAGGATTAGGAATCCCAATAGAGGTATTGATAGGCGTAGTTGCTGTGATTGTTGCACTAGTTATTCTTCTGGTTGTGACTCGTGTAATGGGAAAGAGACGATAATTTTTTCTGCCTAAAATAATAGTCGCACAAGCGTATATGTGTGTGAAAAGTCTTTGGGTCGTTTATTTTTTATTTATAGGAGCAATTGAGTATATTAAGCTCTGAAAACTAGAAACGCTTTCGTCTATCTTCTGATATGTAGAAATAGGGAATATTTATTAAAACTAAGTTGGAACGAGTGCCGGGTTTCCTAGATGAAATGGAGCGAGTTGCCCGAAGCTGCAAAAAGATATATCATTTACCATGTGCTGGTTTCACCGCTTCTCTTCAGCTGGTATATGGTTCCATATGATTTACTCTCTAGAGGCTACGAAGTGTTAGAGTTAGGCGTCTTGTTCACAGCAGTCAATGTTCTTTCAGTGCCCGCCAAGGTCATGTTGGGCAGGTATTTCTCATTTCACGATGTTAAGAAGGGATTATTTGTGATAGATTTGCTGGAGTCTACATCGTTTTTTATATTATATATGGCGTCTGGAAGTACAGCTGCACTTCTAGTTGGTCTAGCGCTCTTGATATCGAGCATTTCTGAGACCTTCTATCCGCTATACCAAGCCTATGAGAGGGCCGTGTATCCGGAAGACAGGATGAAGGAGGCACTGGTGTGGCATTTAGCGTTACCAGATGCGGCGATACTTGTAAGCTATCCTGTGCTTGGTTACATATTTGGTTTCCTTTGTACTACAAACCAGTGTATAAGATATGGATTCTTAGCGTTCGGCGTTGTAGACGCCTTACTGGCCGTTTATATCTATATGTATTTTCACCCCGTTGTTCTAAAGAAGGAGGAAGAGAAAGAATCATTCCTCGAAGACCTCAAGAGCTTGTCAAAGATCTTGCGCGGAAAGCTCAAACTATTTTTCCTTACAAATCTTCTATACCTTTTAGCATGGCGTTTCATGCCCGCATTCGTCCTAGTAAACTACATAGTTGAGGAGTATAGTGGAAATCTGTTTCATGTGGCACTCCTCGAAGCCTCAATCTCTCTGGCCACGCTGGTCTCTATGTTTGTTGTAAATAGGATACCTGAGAGACACGGTTTCGCCACTATGATACTCGCAACAATTGGTGTCTCGACTACGACCCTTATCTTTTTCCTGAAGCCGCCGTTCTCTGTACTACTGCTACTAGGTTTTCTGTTAAGGTTCTTTGACTCAGCATGGTTTGTGTTTAACAGGAACTGGCTCTATAAAACCATAACAAGAGAAGAGGCGGCTCTTGTCTCGACGGGCATATCAGCGATAAGTTCCACGGTCTTCATGTTCACTCCTCTATTCTCAGGCGCCTTGGCCCAAATATCGCCAAGCCTACCATACCTCATGGGCTTTATACTTATGTCCTCGACTATCCCACTCCTTATAAAAGCTTCAAGAAATGTAAAAAAAGGAAACTAGAAAGTTAGTCGAGGTCTCTGCTCGGCCTCGCGAGGCACCTCGAGGTAGGGAAGCTTCCTCAGGCCCATAAATGACGCTATCATATTGCTGGGGAACATGTCTATCATCGTGTTGTATTCCTGTACTACGTTGTTGTAAGTATATCTAAGCCTTGCAATTTCGTCTTCAACACTCTTAGCAGAGTTCATCAGGTTGGTCACGACCTCTGAGGCCTTAAGGTCGGGATAGTTCTCTGCAACTGCGAGGATTCTTCCAAGAAGGGCTCTGCTCTCCCTCTCCGCCTCAGTTATCTTTTCAGGCGTAGCGGCGGCATAGACTTCTGTTCTAAGCTTTGTTACAGACTCTAACACGCTCCGTTCATAGTTGACATAACTCTTTGTGGCCTCTACAAGTTCGGCAAGAAGGTCCATTCTCTTCTGAAGGCCAACCTTTATCTGATTTAACGAGGCTTCGGCAGCGTTTTTGAGTTTCATAAACCTGTTGTAAACAGAAACAAGGTATGCGATGAAACCAAGAATCACCAATATAACTGCTCCGAGAATAATCCACTCGATCATCTCCAGCCACTCTCTAAATGATTAACCGAGATATAAACTACTCTACTAAGTTTTAAGAGAAAACAAGGTGTATTTTAGT
>CAZJJA010000046.1:0-8571 GCA_964546235.1 uncultured Thermofilaceae archaeon
CGCCGTAAGGAACCTGAATGACGCTTTGATGTCAGTTAGCATCTTTCAGCTTATCAAAAACCTGTCTCGGATAACAGATGCTTCGGCTGACATTGCTAAAGCTTACTTAAACTTCCGGCCAACCTTCCCTAAAATATATGCCATAGACGGTGAGGAACTCATAGCAAAGCTTGTCTATAACAAAGACCAACCCACTAGACTTGGAGATATATTGGCTTCAACCGGAATTATCGTTAACGTTGTTGCCATTAAGAAAGGAGAAGAATGGATTCTTGAGCCACCCCTAGACACAATACTCGGTAAGGGAGAAGAGCTTGTAGTTAAGGGTTCAAATTATGCTCTCAAAAAGTTTGCAGAAATAATCGACACAAAGCTCCCCGAGCCAGGCAAGACAGACTCAACCGCTATAGGAGACTTCTTCGAGCTGATAAGGATAGTCTCAGTCATGTTTTTCCTATCACTTTCAGCCCTGCTAATGAACGCGGACTGGCTCGCTGAAAACGTCCTTGAGCTAGAAGGTCTTGTAGACGATCTCCATGCAGAGATTGAAAACAAGCTGATAAAGGAAGGGCTAAACAACAAGACGAAGACCTCGCTTCTATTCGCGACCTTCGCTTTAGAGAGAATCTCTGACTCCCTTACGGAGATAGCTTTAACGATACTAGATGATCTTGAGCCTCACCCGATACTCCTTGAGATATTTGAGGAAACGAAGGAGAGGATAAGTGTGATCGAGATAGATGAGACTGATGATGGAAAAACAATAGAGGAGCTTGGATATCACCTTAAGGGCGTGTCTGTACTAGCAATAAAGAGGGGTGACACTTGGCTCATCATGCCACCATATTCGGTATTTAAACTCAAGGCAGGCGATATTTTAATCGTGAAATATTTCGAAGAGTCAGAGACATTTGTAGAAAAGGAGGAAACCCGAGAGGACAGAGAAGAGATTATCGAGGAGATCTGGGAAGAGGAGGAAGAAGAATAATTCAGCAAACTTCGGGCCAGTCATTGTTCCTCCGACTGTTTATTCATCATCATTTAAAGAACATTGAATTGTTAAATAGAATTTCTTCGAAAGAAATGGCAAATATATCTAGCTACTAGAAGGATTGTTCTGGTAATATTTAAAACCCGGTTAACAGAATTGCGCATGTCATAAGGTGTTAGAATGATTATTGTCCAAAAAATTTCGAAGTAAACGTTTGCAACTTTTCTTAAAAGAAAATCTAGTTTTGAAATTGGGAATAAAAATTGTTAAAATAAATATTTTATATAAAAAGATAAAAAAATTAGATAGTTTTATCAAGACTGTAATGTTTTGGAAGTATCTCATCATAGAATATTAAGGCTGCTGCGAGAACTCCTTTAAATTCAACCTTAAAATCCTCTCTAGAAAAAGCCTGTCTCCTTGTCTCAGCCTGAGCAGCGATATATTCTTTGTCGATTTCTATAAGGCTATATTTAATTTCTCTTCCATACAGAGTCTTCTCGAGCAGATCCTCATAGAGGTGAGGTCTCATTGATGGCGGGATATTATCTACTTCTTCAAGAAGCCCGAAAGTGAGTATCCAGTTCTCCGATATCTCTACAAATATCTTTACCTCTTTTTCGCCGCTCTTGGTCTTCAGTTTAAAGGGGACAATAAAGAAGTTACCCTCCTGCGAATAATAGACTTTCAGATTCATCTCCTTAAAAGCTTCCTTAAGTTCTTCAACTACATTCAAATTAACCACCTCTAACTTATATAGAAGGGCTTTATCGCCTCTACCATTTTAGGTATATGCGGAAATATCTCCTTAATAAAGTAGATTATCGCAAAGACCATACCCATAAATTCCGATAAGAGCACTCTCTCGTCCATAACTTCGTTTTTTATCTCAAAGTTTACTGCAACATAGCCCTCTTTAGTGAGCCCAAATGCTACTTCGCTGATGTTCGAGTTTACTCTAAGTAGTGTCTCGTAGAGTTTTTCCCTGAGTTTACTACCCAACTCCTTTGTTTTGAAAAAAACAGGAATATACCCCACAATCCAGCCTTCATCCACGCCTATAAGGGCCTTTGTATATAGGTTTAAGCCCATAAAGTCCTCCAAAGGAATCTCTACGAGAAAAGCCCTCTTTTCTTCATCAAACTCGTATTTTAGACCAAGCTTGTTGAGAACTTCTCTAATTTCTGCTAAGATTTTTCCATCTTTTTGCTGCATTATTCTTCAAAGTAAATATATATTATCAATTCTTTTTATTTTATTTGTTTAATAAAGAGAAACATTATTAAAGAAGCTCAAAGGAAAAGAAAACAATTGTTTTATATTGTTACTTCGTGCATATATTGAGATGGATCTAGCCACTCGCCTTTCTCGTGGTAATACTTCAAAGCCTCTGCTGTAATCCATGGAAATTCTTGGTCTGCAAGCCTGAATAGTTCTCCGAAAACCAACTCTGCATCAACGTTTGAAAGTATTTCGTAGACTAGTTTGTGTGTATAGCATGGAGGATGCGCGTAAACGACTGCTGAGCCCTCGTTCACGAGTGTCTCGAAGAAGTACGGCATCTCAACCATTGTCCTGGCTATAACCTTGCTTTCCTTCCCTTCGAAGATATAGAGCCTTGGAGGAACTACTGTATCATTTAGCCTGAAGTATACGGAGTTATAGTTCCAGATGCTCATTACATGAGTTCTATAGTGGTAGCTCATGAGCTGTCTGCTTGGCGCCTCCATTTTGAGCTGATCTTCAATTAGTCTTGCAACCTCGCTTAGCTTGGTATAGGCATATTTCATCTTGAATATTATCACTAGAAGGTCTATCCAGTCAATCCAGCGTCGCTCTCTTCTCTCAATTGGAGCCTTGCCTGCTGCCATCACCTCTTCGAGTCTCTCTGTGGAGGGAAGGACTAGTCCTAAGCCCGATACGTACATAGTGAGTCTTCCTGTTGGAGACCAGTGCTTGATCTCGTCTCCCTCTACTTTCATGAGCGGTTTTTCTGGGAAAGCGTCAACGTAGTTGTCGATGAGTTTTTCTGGGACTATTCCCTCAACGCCGAAGTAGCTCTTCTTGCCCTTGATCTTGGATGCTCTTACTGTGTAAAGTGGAACTTTTTCTAGAGATGGTGACTCGAAGAGCAGGAAGACGGGTTTAAGTCCCATTACGTCGTAGTGTGGTATGAAATGTATCTCGATTCCTGTTCTTGTTAACCTTTTTACTACATCTATTACGGTGCTATAGGGTAGTCCCGTTAATTCTGATATTCTTGCGATGGTGTTTGACCTTGGAATCGCTGAAAGTACTCTCCATTCGTTTGGATTTAACTTTAATACTTCGTCTGTTTTGGCGATTATTCCATACTCGTTTTCACGTATATACATACCTTTCACCAATATAGTAATATGTTAGATATATTATATATTTATCGCCATATAAGGCATATTTGACCTCATAAAATTAAAACATATAGAAATATGCTAATTATATCGATAAAATAAAATCTTTATCCTATGTTTATTTTCTCTCTAAAAAACAAAGTTCGATATTTTATGGTTTTTGTTACTAATTAGTTAAAAATTATGTATTATAAAAGGTGAGAGTATTTCAATGATAAAACTCTATTCTCGTTGTATATAAAAATAATTAACTGAAAATAACGTTTTAGTTAAATAAAGTTTTTTACAACAGACCAGTTATATCTTCAGAATATTATGAACAAGAAAGGCAAAGCCAGAATAACTGGTATCAAGAAAAAGCTTTCCCAGCTATACATTACAGGCTACTCTATAGAAGAACTCAGAAAAATATCACTAGAGATAATCCTCATAGAGCAGTACCTTAAAGACCTTAAAACAAGAGAGACAAAAGAAATGGATATAATCGAAGATATGTTGAAGGAACTGGAAGAAGCTAAATTAATAATATATAGAATGTTTACTGCATCTAAGATAAGGCTGTCCCAGAAAAGGAAGAAGCCTTCAAAAAGGTGAGCCGGTGGACGTAGGAAAGAATATAAAAAGAATACTGTCCGAGCAAGCGGAGATGTTGAGGAAAAACCAAGTAAACGTGCAGGAACTATATAATCTTGGAACAATTATGCTTGCAATGGCATATATCACGGGAGAAAACTATTACTATGTTCTTAGCAACGCTTTCTACACATTCTCTGATACCCTTACACCGTTCCTGAAGCTCGTATCAATGCCTCTCTCAATAGAATTTAGGCAACAGACAGAACGACTTCTAGACGAACTTAAGAGAAAAGTGCCTCGAATACTCGACACAATTTCGGAAGCAATAGGCACAGACAAGTGCAAGGCTATGGAAGCTGCCGCAGAACTTTTAATGATCTCTGACAGGCTTAATAACGTGACAGAGAACCTGAAGAACCTTGTTGTAATAAGCACACAAGAGTGAAACAGCATGGCTGATCGGGAGGTAGAAGTAAAGTTTCGTTGTAGCAATCATTCCGCTGTCAGAGAGAAGCTTAAATCTATGGGGGCTAGGCTAATAGCTGTAGTTGAACAGGAAGACGTCTATTTCCAGCATCCATGTAAAAACTTTGCTGAGACCGACGAGACACTCAGGTTGAGGAAGTACGGGAAAAACATTGTTCTAACATATAAAGGGCCTAAAGAGGGTGGATGGGCTAAAACAAGAAGGGAAGTAGAAGTAAAGATAGATGATTATGAGAAAGCGTATGAGCTTATTACTAGCCTAGGCTTCACTCCTGTCGCTAAGATTCGTAAAAAGAGGGAATTCTATGAGCTTATGGGTGTGGAGGTTTCTCTTGACACAGTTGAGGAGTTAGGAAACTTTGTCGAGATAGAAGACAAGGGTGGTGGGCTGGACACGATAAGGAAACTAGTTGATGAGCTTGGATTAAAGGAGGGTCCTATCTACAAGTCGTATCTTGAACTTTATCTAGAAAAAGTTAGCCGTAAATAACTATTAGAAGTATTTCTACCACTATTAGAAGGACTATTAGGAATTCTAGTATTGTTTCTCTCGAAGCAAGCATTATATCTGTAGCGATACTGCTAAGCTCTTGTACGCTTTCAAGTTCTCTATCCACAGCTTCAAACCTATCCTCTATTTCGTAAAAGTCCCGTATGGCTTCATAGAGCATTTCTAGTTCTTCGCTCTCCCAAGCTACGGAGGGCTTTGTCAGTATCATGAGATCACTTAAAAGCTCTATCCTCATCGTCATGACCTGTGCGAGCCTACTTATGGCTGGTTTAAGTCTGAACCAGAGTCCCTTCTGTAGATTGTTGAGTATTATTAGAGACTGTTCCATTATTTTGTCCACAAATCCTTCTATCCTTTCGAGTGCCACGCTTTGTGCTAGGACATAGCCAATTATTTTTAACACATATTTCTTCTCAAAAGAATCGAGAATATAACACTCATCTTCGTCGATCACGAACCCATACTCTAGCTCGTCTTCATCTCCCTCTTCAGGGAGTTTTTCCGTAAAGACGACCCTATATTCTTCCCTATATTTTCCACCTGCGAACCTGTCTGTAAAGGGTTTGAGCGTTTCGATAATTTTTTCGATATCACCTTTCTTCGGATCAACTGCTACAAAGGATCCAAAGGCCCATACCATTACGTGTGTTCCAGAAATCCTCACGTAGAGCGGCTCTTCCCATGGAATTCTGATCCTGCGTTTAAGTATTTTCTTGGCAACATCTCTTACCTTTATCTCTCTGCCAATGTTTACGGCTACAAGTGTGTGTGTTTCCTTCACTATTTTACCCCGTGAACGATTTTACTAGGCTATAAACAAGATATGCAGCTAAGACAACGAATACTGCATCATAGATAACGAGAATATGGTCTGGACTTAGAATTCTTACCGCAAGAAGAACGTATATTCTTTTGAAGCTATAGTATGCTATTGCAAGGGAGATAAACCTCACCATATATAGAAGAATCATTCCTACTTTCTGAACGTTAAAATGTAATTCCTGTGATATTATCGACGCAAGAGGAGCAACAATGGATTCGAGCTTCATTATAATCATGATTGCGAGTGCTACCACGATAAGGTCACCTACTACAAAACCATATCCTATAGGGATATCTATCCACAGTCTGGTAGAAAAGACAACAAGTAGTATAGATAATATTATCAGCAAGACCAGCGTTCTAACAAAGATTCCTAAAGCGGATGATCTTGAAGTTTCCATGGTTCCACTCTTAACTTATAATATATCTCCAAATAAAACATTGTGCGTATGAATTCCCCTTTAATCCCAGCCATATTTTTCGACGTACTCTAAAAGGCCTTTAGCACATCTTTCTGCATACTCCACAGGGTCACCATAGCCGCGAGACATCAAGATCTCAAGAGCCTTCTTATTCTCCTCCTCTTCGAGAATATATCTCTTCATCCTCTCTATACTTCCTTGAATTATTGAGAGCTTAGCCTCCTTTAGGTGAGATATCAGCTTAGCCTTATACCTCTTGATAAGTCCTACTGCATCCTCATAAATGCCGAAGTGTGGTACGGCTAGGTGTTTAGGGTTATACCTTATGAACCTGTCTAACGTGGCGATAGCCTGTCCAGCAAGAAGTGGCGGAGGAGTTAAGATAAGAACATTACCCTCATATATCTCTCCCACAGCGTCCCCTGGAAACAAGACGTCGTTCAACAGATAAGCCACTTGGTGGCTGGCATGTCCCTCAGCATAGATTGCCATTATCTTATGTTCTCCAATGGTGATTACTTCTTTGTCCTTTAACGGCTTTAAAAGCTCTTTGGGCACTGGCTTAGGTCTGCCATACTTCAATGCCTGGCTTCCTAGAACCTCTATACTGGATGTCCAAAGTATGCTAGGGTCTATGAGGTGTTTGACAGCCCTTGGGTGAACATACACAGCTTCGACCTCGATCTCCTCCACTAAGTGACCTATACCTCCAGCGTGGTCTAGGTGAATATGAGTTATCAGCACCTTGACTCTCCTGTTTATTCTCCTGAGCCGATCGACGAGAACGTCTATAGTCTTCGCTGGACCCACGTCAACTACGGCCACCTCGTCGCCAGATAAGATTAGGTAAGAGGCGTAGACACCTGGAGCCTCTCTTTCAAGATCCACTGTCATTATTTGTGGAACCGACATGTTTCCACCTATCATGTGGAGATTGTAGAAAGCAGATTTTCGGCTTCCCGCATCCTCAGTATCGCCTGTGTAGACTGTAGCTCGTGAACCTCCTGTAACATATGTATCACACTCTTTATAGCCTCTCTCTTTTCTTTCTCTTCCACTCTCTTTAGCACTTTATTCAGCTTTTTCAAGATTTTCTTGACATCCCTTATGGCACTGTTATAGTAAAGAGTAGACATAAACATAGGTGTAGCAAAAATCGTCCCAGTGTAGACTATCGAGGCTGTAACCCTCTTGTAGTCACTCTCAGACCTCATTCTTCTCGACATCTCGAGCTTGGCTCTCGCTATATAAAGTTCTCTTCTAATCTTTTCAAGCTCCTTCGACGTATCTCTCTTAAACATCCTAATATTCAGTCTAATGTCATGTTTATATAATATTCACAAGCTATATTTCCAATCGAGAGACAGAGATATAACCCCTTTAAACTATACCTATTGGGATATTATATGACAGCTAGATATGATGTAATAATAATAGGTGCTGGTATTGCGGGCCTCACAGCAGCACTCTATGCAGCCAGACAGAGACTAAGAACATTAGTCATAAGCGCTGATTTAGGTGGCCAGCTGTTACTCACCAACGAGATACAGAACTATCCTGGCTTCGTTTCAATTTCTGGCCTAGAACTTATAAAAAAGGTTGAGGAGCAAGCGAAACTCTATGGAGCACAGATACACTTCGACGAAGTAAATGGGATAACACAGCTAGAAAACGGCATCTTCAAGGTCACTACGGTCTCAGGCGGCGAATACGAAGCAGAAGCTGTAGTGCTAGCTTTCGGAAAGACTCCCAGAGAGATGGGCGTCCCCGGCGAGAAGAAACTGAAAGGACGAGGCGTATCCTATTGTGTCATATGCGATGCACCGCTCTACAGGAACAGGCGTGTCGTACTTGTGGGCTGGGGGTACCACAACTACGAGAACGCGATACTCCTTAGAGATTATGCGAGCAAGGTCTACTGGGTGTTTCCAGGAGAAAAGCCTGTAGATGACGAGAACCTAATCAAAGAGGTTTTGAAGAATGGCAATGTAGAGCTCGTCCCTAACTCCGTTCCAGTAGAGGTTAGAGGTGAGCGGAAAGTAGAAGCCCTAGTAGTTAAGAACAAGAAGACGGGTGAAGAGAAGGTGCTAGAGGTAGACGGAGTTTTTGTCGAGATGGGTTATGTCACAAAGACAGAGTTTCTGAAAGGCTTTGTCGAGCTGAACGACAAGGGAGAGGTAATAGTAGACAGGATGTGCCAGACCAGCAGAAGAGGTGTGTTTGCCGCTGGCGACGTGACAGAGATGCCTCACAAACAGGCTGTAATAGCTGCAGGGATGGGTGCATGTGCTGCACTTAGTGCCTATGCCTACATCATGGAGAGGAGAGGCAAGAAAGTTTACTCTGTTGCCGACTGGAAGCATATTGATGTAG
>CAZJJA010000047.1:0-8456 GCA_964546235.1 uncultured Thermofilaceae archaeon
CAAGTATTTTTTCCCTGAATCTGTGCCTGTTTGGGAAGTCTTTTATGTCCACATTGTTTCTCCACTTGACCTCTATTCATATCAGCTTTCGGTCATTTCTTAGAAGTACGAAGCCCGTCTCTTTGTTTCTAGCGCGCGTAGAACATGACTCTTGGATGATGTTGCCTGAACTGTTTGGCCAGGTATTCTGCCACTATTGTTTTCGACCAGCTTGTCTTCGCTCTCCAGAGAATAGTCTCTGTAGACCTCGTATGTGTAACCTTCCGCTACGCTGCACAGGAATGGATCCGTGAAGTAGATCTACTTGTCCTTTTTATAGCTGCGCATTAACAATGATTATATATATTTGTTGTTAATACACTGTCAATATGTCATTTTGACCCAGAGCTTTACTAGAGAAGGTGCTAGCTGAGGAATCCTGATGAGTTTTTAACCATTCTATGTCCGACCTCATAGGCGAGCATTTCGTCCCTGGGTAGCACCTTGAATATTAACTTTCCTCCTTTGAAGAAATACTTTGAACCAGGTATGAACCTGTCCTCGAGGATAGGCGCAACGAAGACTTCGGTCAGTCTAAGTATCAGGTTCCTGGCCAGGGGATCTTTTATTTTCCAGCCGATCATCCTCGCCCTTAAGAGTAGTCTCAGTATCTGGGCGGCCTTATAGTGTAACACTTTTTGGTCTATGAATGCGCGTAGGAGGAGCTTGTCTCGTGGATCAACTTTTATTCCAGTTTTCTCTAAGTCCTCTAAGGTTAAGTTGATGTAGCCTCCCCGCCAGTCGTATAGAGCGTCAAGTATGTCGTCTAGCATCCCTAGACCTAGCCCAAGGAGTTCTGCTAGCTTGGTTAAGTAGCCTTGCAGCTTTATCCTTCCTAAGAGAAAGTACAGCTCAAAGAACCTGACCGCCTTCAGGTATAGTAGCCTCCTCATTTCTTGCTCGCTTAGTATGCGCCACCTCCTCTGCGCGTCTAACACAGCGCTCTGATAAAGGTTTTCTACGACTTCGAGAATTTTCCTTCTTTCGTCTTTATCGTAGTGGTCGTATAGGTTTCTTATGAACTGTTGTAGCCAATGATGCCTCAGATTTTTCGACTCCAAAGCTACTTCTCCACTGTTATTTATGAGGCGTTTGACTAGACTCCACTCTTCTTCAAGAATCCTCTGCTGTGCGTTGGTTGTAAGGCTCGGTCTGTCTATTACGTCGTCGATGTTCCTGATATAGGCCCATGCTAGGCTCCAGGTTTCGCTTTCAACTCTTTCAGGCACGAGCTGGCTCAGGTAGTGTAGAAAGTCTCTCAGTCTTAGATATTTTCGGGCTGAGATTACTCGAAACGTATAATTTAGATAGATGCTCCTTGGCGATGCAAACATTCTATGAAATATACATTATAAATATATTATATTTGAGTGCCGCCGATTTTTTCGCTAAGCATAAACGCACAGCTTTTTGTACAACCTTAACATTTCATACGACGAAATGGTACTAGCCCACGGTATAGCCGTAAGATTTAGGGAAAAATTCGACCGCGTCTTTGAGGCGCTCACGAGTATAGATGAGGCGTCGAACGTCTACGTGGAGACACTCGATACTGAACCTAAGACCGCCCTCGCTGTTGGGGAAAAGTACTTTTTCCGTGCAGAAAACTACCTTACGGTTACTGTTCTTCTCTTAGAGAACGGTGACTCAACTATAGTCAAAGCAATCGCTTCGGGCAGTCGGGCCGGACTTTTCGACGTATTCGACCTCGGGGCATGTAAGGACTACACCCACATAGTTGTAAATGAAATCTCACGCATCCTCGGAAAGGATTTCGAAGTCATAGGCGAGGTAGACTACCTGGACAGGTCGAAGTCTGGGATACTACACACTAGAGTGCCTGGAGGTGTGGAAGAAAACTAAAAGAGAAAAATAGTTTTTCCAGAAATATACCTTCCTCTGATAGGTATATGATGTCCGCACCTAGGACAACGGTACCTTCCCTCATCCAGGTCGAGGTCAAAGTATGTCACTCTATAGCGTCTCCTAACTATTAGTGTTTTACCGCACCGGGGACAACGCGTGGTCTCGTGTTCTGCTTGGCCAGTGTTTCCAATATATACATGCTCTATGCCTTCCCTTCTGGCATAATCGGCTATCTTTTCGAGCTTCTCTAGTGGTGTAGGAGGCATGATCCACTTATGGACTGGATAGTACCTATTAACGTGTAAGGGAACCTCTGGCCCGAGCATGTCGACGTGTTTGCCTATTATCCACTTGTAGCACTCCTCATGGTCATTTGCATCTGTCACGACGAGGTAGACCATTTCTACGTGTCCTCCTAGGTCTAGTATTCTTTTGGCGTTGCGGTAGACCTTCTCATGGTCGACGTGCGGTAGGATCTTTTTCTCTCTCATCTGGGGGCACCCTTTTATGTCAATGCTCCATCCGTCCGCACCAACTTCTATCAGTTCTTCTAGGGCTTTCTGGGTAAGGTAGCCGTTCGTCACCATTGTCGCGTAAAGCCCTTTCCTGTGTCCGAAAGTAAAGACATCGATCAGGTAGTCGTAGTTTGTTGTTGGCTCGTTGAAGCTTGCGCATAAACCTTCGTCGCGGCTTTGTAGGGCTTTTTCCACTAGAGCCTCGGGCGATGTGACAGGATCACTTTCTCTCGGCCTGCGGAAGCTTAAATGATAGTTTTGGCACCAGGGGCAGTGGAAATTGCATCCCAAGTTTGAGAAAGTTAGTGCTGTGCTGTTCGGCCAGTAGTGGAATAGCGGCTTTATCTCGATTGGTCTGCTCTCTACTGCGCTGAGCTTGCCGTAGCCAACATGATATAGTGACCCGTCGATGTTCTTGTAGTTACCACATATACCTGTCTTTCCAAGGGGGATGCGGCACCTATTCTCGCAGACCTCACACTCAATAATCTTCCTATAAGTGTCAGCTATAGAGTAAAGTTTTGCTTTTTTCAGCATTTCTTAGGTTATCTATATGTAGAGATGTTATTTGAGCATACTGCTTCTACTTTTTACTATTGATGGTAAAGCTGATTTGGATAAGGATTTGTAGAGATCGTCATTATTTTAACTTGTTTTTGAATAACAGGTTTGTTATTAAACATCGGTTCAGAATCTTTTATTTATTTTAATTGTTTATATTAATAATTTTGCCTTGTATTGCAGATATTTTTATTCAAAGTATATTGACTTTCTTTATATACCATTTTATCGTGAATATAGAAGATGGTAATATGGAGAATACTGTACACTGATGACGGGTGTGATGAATGAAAATAGCTGAGAAAATACGGAACATCCCAAAGAATATTCGAGTTTTATTGTTGGGATGGTTTGTATGGTCGCCTATACAGGCGATGTCTGGACCTTATATACAATTGTATGTTAGTAGTCTAGGGGCAGACCCTTCTGGTCTTTCAATAGTTTCATCCATGTCGACTATTGCTAATTCTTTATCGAGGCTTATTGGCGGGTATATTGCGGACAAGATGGGGCGGAAAAAGATTTTATGGATTGGAACGCTCATAATCTCTACAACATATGTTTTAATGGCCCTGGCCCCTGACTGGCGAATTTATGCAATTGCAAGTACAATCCAGGGCTTATCACTTTTCTACCAGCCAGCTTTAGAAGGTATCCAGGCTGACTCAATTCCGCTTGCAATCAGGGGAAGAATCTATGCTTTGCTACGTATTGTACCAGGAATTATGAGTTCGTTTTCGCCACTAGGAGGAGCAATTATAGTAAATTCTTATGGACTAATAACTGGTGTTAGAATTATTTATCTGCTAGCTTTTGCTGCTGGACTCTTTGTTACATTTATAAGATATTTTTGGATAGAAGAGACTCTGTACATCAAGAAGGTTGATCAAAGTTTCCTTAAAATGTATTGGGAAGCTATCCAAGTCTTGAAGAAAACCGCTTTGGGCCTTGTTTTCGTGGACATACTGTTAAACTTGATAGGAGCTATTGGTTTTCTTGGGAACTATTATATGTATTATGTTTTAGGAGTCGATGAAACTAGCCTAGCACTACTGGCAACTATAAGTAGTATAGTTAATCTTATGATGATGTTTCCAGCAGGGTATATAGTAGACAAATTTGGTAGAGGAGTTTCCATTATAACGGGCTTCTTGCTCGGAACACTCGGTTTATTAATTTTTGTTGTTACACCTCCAAAGTCTGTAAGCACGTTGCCTCTCTTAATAGCTTCTACCGTTATAAGCTCTGTCGGTGGACCGCTTTATGGTATAGCCTATTCTTCGTTGAGAGCCGACCTTGTGCCTCAAGAACATAGGGGGCGTGTCTATGCCCTGTGGGGAATACCTCCTACATTTGCATGGAGCATAGGGGCTTTTATTGGAAGCTGGATTTATTCCTCAATGAGTCCGTGGCTCTCCTTTGCTACTAGTTTAATTCTTCGTCTTTTACTCACACCTCTACTCATCATATTGTTCTTTTATATCACCAGAAGCATCGATATAGAATTAAAAATGAAAAAGTAGATTTTTACAAGCATTTCTTTGTGTATTACTAGAAATTATATGCCCAGGCGAACCAGATATAACGTAGAGTTTATTTATGTGCATTTGCACATTATTCATGGTGAAAAGTATGGCCTGGTGGGGATGGTACGGTAGAGGATGGCGTGGCGGATGGTGGGGCTGGGGTCGCGGATGGGGCTGGCGTGGACCCTGGCCTGGCAACGGACCTTTCAGCTACCTTCCACCATGGCAGAGACCAGGATGGCTTTTCGGTAGAGGTGCATGCTGGTGGCTATACGGAGCACCCGGCTGGGCTGTATGGGGAGGATGGTATCCAAGGTACTGGTACACACCCTGGTACGGGTACTGGCCCTGGTGGTAAACCAGCTTAGCCTCTAAACATCTTTCTTTTTTCCACTTTCGTCATTTACTCGGAAAATCTGTTTTATGGCTAAAAAGTAACCTCTTTTATCACTGTACCCAACATATATACTCAGGTGTTTTGCCTTTGGAAGAAGAGAAACTCTTTGTCGACCGTCTCCGTGGGATTGTCTTTTCCAGTCTTTAAGGCTGGAAAATATATCAGGTCGGCGACTGGAGGATAGCCTTCTCCCTTTCAGGCGACCAGTGTGCTTTGATAGCTATGACCTATGACAAGGGAGAGATTGCTCCACGGAAATTTTTAGAGAAAATTGCTTCTTTTGTGTTTGAGAAATGATCTATTGAGAAGGAGGATTCTCTCTCAAATCTGCTAAAATACGTTGTATAGGTGATGGCTGTGCTATGTGGCTATGATAAATGTTTCGCGTAGAAAACACGTCATAAACCCCAAGAGTATTTTCCCACCTTATAGACAGCATGAAAAATCCCTACATGAAACTTCGCATCGAGCCCGACGTCTGGAACCTCTGGATGTCGAGTACTCAATAGCCTGGCTAGTCATCGCTGAGGAGAATTTATTGAGGGAGAAGCCGTCCCTTCTGGTGGAGCTTGTTCACCAAGCTTTTAAAGCAAATAAGAGCGAGAAAGTTTAGCCGAAAACCCAAACGCTAAAGCCTATTATGTCGGTTAGTATGTGTGCTATAGATAACTCTATCAGGTTTCTTCTCTTTAGGTAGACTAGACCGTAAATATAGCCAATCAAGAAGGTGATTAGAGTGTGCAAGGATATTCCGTGCCAGAAGCCAAAGGCTATAGCCTGGACAAGGTTGGCTTTTCCAGGACCTAGCCTCTTCTCAAGGGTTTCTATGCCGTAGCACCTCCATATGATTTCCTCAAATATTCCTGCAGTGAAGGGTGCTATTGCTGCCAGGTATATCTTGGACCACAGTGGTATCCCTCCTATAACCTCACGCCACCACTCTGAGAAATTCTCCCATCCCCCATATAGGAAAACGTTGACAAATTGTTCAAGGAATATTAAGCCGAGCGACACGACCACTAGTCCAGCTATCAATAAGACAGATCTTGTTTTCTCAAAGTTCTTTAGGCTGTATTTTTCCCTAAGCCACTCGATCCCTCCCATGGCTTTTGCCAGGTAGATGCCGAAGGCCGCCTGTAGAATGGACCAGTAGAAGTTGTAGGTGAACAATACTTTGGCTATTTCTATGCCGAACCTGGCAGGCTCGACTCCCTCAGCTATCAGCCTAGACACCACTATGGAAGCAATGATCCAAGATATCGCCATGTTTAATATCGCTGGTAGGAAGAGTATTAAAACTATCCTTGATGTTTTGGCCTCGCTCATAGCTAATATAAAAACTTGAAAAAGAATGTATAAACGTTTCCAGAAAAAAGTCAGTCTTTAACAGGAATAATCTTGTCCGGAAAATTAGACGCTACAGCGTCCACGCCCCTCTCTTTGAGCTCCCTTGCCAGCTCGGGCTCATCGACCGTCCAGGCGGTGACATGAAGCTTTAGTCTCTTGGCGAAAGCTACGGCCTTCTCGGTTGCCAGCTTGTAGAATGGCAGAACCGCCTCTGCGCCCATCTTTTTTGCCTCAAGTATCAGCCCTGGAGGCTTGAAGTATATAAGTCCTATATGGGCTCCAGATGCACGCTCCTTAACTCTTGCTAAAGCCTCTGGTAGAAATGATATAAAGAGAACTTCATCCAACATGTCCCTTTCAAGAACCCTCTCGAGCACTGGCAGAGCTGCCTCTACCACCTTGAGCTCTATGTATAGGAAAACCTTTCCCTTAACCTCGTTAAGAACCTCCTCGATCAGAGGAACCCTCTCGCCCTTGCCCGCGTCAAGAGATCTTATTTCGTCGAGCATCATCTCATCGACTCTGCCCGTTCCATTTGTTGTCCTGTCGACCGTTTCGTCGTGAATCACAACAGGATGGCCGTCCGCGGTTAGCCTCACATCAACCTCTACAGCGTCGACTCCCATCTCTATTGCCCGCCTTACAGAACGCAAAGTGTTCTCTGGCTCATAACCGCTAGCTCCTCTATGAGCTACAATGGAGAAACGGCTCCTATACTCTCTAAAACTCACCATCTTTGCTCGCTCAAAAATATATATTGAGAGTATTACTAGTAGCTTACTCTCCGCCCTCTTCGAGCCAGCCCATAGCCCTCTCAACAGCCCTCTTCCACTCCCTATAGATCCTCTCGCGCTCCTTCCTGGACATTCTCGGCTCAAATGTCCTGTCGGGTCTCCACAGTTTGCGTAGCCCCCCGAGGCTCTCCCATACACCAACAGCAAGCCCCGCGGCAAACGCTGCTCCCAGAGACGTGGTCTCGGTGTTTACAGGCCTTGTTACCGGGACTCCTAGCAGGTCTGCCTGTATCTGGAGAAGAATGTTGCTCTTTGCGGCTCCACCATCTACCTTTAGGTGTGAAACCTTTATGCCCGAGTCCATCTCCATGGCCCGCGCGACATCTACGGTCCTAAGCGCTATAGCCTCTAGCGTGGCAAAGGCAAGGTGTTCCTTCCGCACAAACCTCGTTAAGCCTATTATGAGTCCCCTGGCCGTCATGTCCCAGTATGGTGCATAGAGCCCGCTGAAAGCTGGAACGAAGTAGACGCCAGCAGATCTCTCTTCGCCAGCCTTTTCCGCTAGCTCGTCTATCTCTCTAGCCTCCCTTATCAGGCCAAGGTTGTCTCGCAGCCACTGGATTGCCGCGCCTGTCACGGCTATAGAGCCTTCCAAGGCATAAACGACATTCTCGCCAGAAAGCTTGTAGGCGACCGTGGTCAACAGACCGTGTTGAGAGAGCTTTGGCTTGTCTCCAATATTCATGAGGAGAAAGTTCCCAGTACCGTATGTGTTCTTGGTCTCGCCTGGACTAAAGGCTGTCTGTCCGAAAAGGGCTGCCTGCTGGTCGCCCAGATCCGCGGAAACGGGTATCTCCGCTCCGAAGAGCTTCTCACTCGTATATCCGTAGGGATCCTTAGAGGAGCTAGGCTTTATCTCAGGCAGAGCGTGTTCTGGTATGCCGAATATTTCGAGAAGGCTGCTGTCCCACTCTAGCCTTTCGATATCCATCAGCATAGTCCTAGAGGCGTTCGACGGGTCCGTGACATATGCGCCACCATCGCTACCACCCGTCAGGTTCCAGATTATCCACGTGTCTATCGTGCCGAAGGAAAGTTCGCCCTTCTCAGCCTTCTCACTAGCGCCGGGAACGTTGTCAAGGATCCACTTCATCTTCGTGGAGGAGAAATACGTCGAGATTGTGAGACCTGTCGTGCGCCTTATCTCCGGCTCAAGCCCTTCACTCTTCAGCTCCTCGCACAAACCGATAGTCCTAGTGTCCTGCCACACAATAGCGTTGTAGACCGGCATACCAGTCCTCGGGTCCCAGGCAACGGTCGTCTCCCTCTGGTTCGTCACTCCTATAGAAGCTATGTCCTCGAAACTTATGCCAGCCTTCTCCACCGCCTCCCTGACAACCCTCAAGGTGTTTTCCCAGATCTCCAAGGGATCGTGCTCAACCCACCCAGGCTTGGGGTATATCTGCCTGTG
>CAZJJA010000048.1:0-7706 GCA_964546235.1 uncultured Thermofilaceae archaeon
ACTCCCTGTGAATAGGTCTATGGGCTTCCAAACTCTATACGAGGATATGTGAGAAAATGAAGGTCTGTTTTCTTCCTAGAGATGTATGAATTTTTAAATGACACATATTTCAAGCTCCGTCCTGACTATATAGTAGAGAGAGTGAAAATGCGCACACTCTGCGTCATCGGCGCTAGTTTCAAGAGAATATGGGATTTAAACCCAAGACTAGGCGCTGTTGAGGCGAGGAAGGCCTATCTTGGAAACCTTTTCAGGCTTTCCACTAGATATGCCGAAAAATTCTATAGAGGGTCATGGGTGATACTCTCACCCTCGCTCGGCTACGTTTTTCCAGATGAAAAGATAATCGACAGAGATAAGGTTGATCCTTCAAAGATGCTTAACAATAGTTTTCTTGCAAGGCTTGTCGTGCAAGTTAGGGAAAAATCATTGGATCTTTACTCCTCTGTTATTGCGATTGGAGGAAGCCACTATGTTGAGGCTGTGAAGTATTCTCTCCCATTTGCGAGGGTTTATTTTCCGCTTAGAAAACTAAGGTATGGGGAGAAGCTTACAGTGTTGAAGCAGGCTCTTCGAAAAAATACTCCTTTTCCGCTAGTTGATGAAGTTGCTTAATGTTTGTTTTTCTCTTTTAATAAACAGGATTATTCCTTTATCCTTGTTATCATTTGTTACTACATATTTTCTAAAAATTATTATGTGTCGTTAAAAGCATTACAATATATACATCTCAAAATATATTATAAGTGATGGCTAGGCTAGAGATAGTTGATATAGATAGATGTGTAGGCTGCATGTCTTGCGTATTCGCTTGTGCTAGGAGATATGGTGATGCAGGAGTATCAAAGGCTGCCATAAGAGTATCAAGTATTGGTGGAGTAGAGAGGGGTTACAAGGTAATCGTATGCAGGGCCTGCGAAGACCCGCCGTGCGCAGCCGTCTGCCCTACAGGAGCCCTAGTTAAAAGAAAAGATGGAGGAGTTTTGCTGAATCCATCAAAGTGTATTGGATGTGGAAACTGCCGCGAAGCATGCCCAGTCGGCGCAGTTATGTGGGACATTGAGCAGAACAAACCGATAATTTGTGTTCACTGTGGAATTTGTGCAGAATACTGTCCATATGATGTTATCAAGTTGGTGAGGTGAGAGATATGTATAGGAAGGATCCTCTAAAAAATGTATTATATATAGACCTGACAAACAAGAAGTACTGGGTTGAGGACAGGAAAGACCTGTTCGAACAATATCTTGGAGGAACAGGAGTAGCTGTAAAACTTCTAGAAGAAGAACTTCCTAGAAACGCTGACCCCTTGGGTCCAGAAAACGTGATAATCTTCGCTGTGGGTCCATTTAACGCCGTCTATCCTACAGCCTCTAAAACGGTAGCAATGTTTAAGAGTCCTCACACCGGGAACCTAGGCGAAAGCCATGCGGGAGGAAGAAGCGCAATAGCCATAAGACTGGCTGGATATGGTGCAATCGTTATAAAGGGTGCCAGCGAGCAACCCGTCTGGGTTGCAATACATGGAAAGAGAGTCTTCTTCAGGGACGCACGTGCAATATGGGGAATGACGAGTAGCTTCACAGTGGGTAGGATTATAAGAGAAAATGAGCCAGGCTCAGGCTTCAGAACGATAATGAGGATTGGACGTGCTGGTGAAAAAATGGTAACTTATGCCAGCGTCATCACCGAAACCTATAGGCACTTTGGGAGACTTGGTCTTGGCGCGGTATTCGGCAGCAAGAAGCTCAAAGCGCTCGTAGTATCAGGGAGAAGCACCATACCCATAGCCGACAAAAAGACCTACAAACAAGTATACAACAAGATATACCAGCTGTTAGTAGACAGCCCGCTAATGAAAAAATACCACGAGATAGGAACGCCCATAAATGTTATGCACCTCAATGAGATTAAGGCCCTACCATCCCTAAACCTGCAGAAGGCTGAACTCGAAACAGCCGATAAAATATCAGGAGAATATCTTGCAGAGAAATACCTTGGAAGAAGAATCTCTTGTGCTCACTGCCCAGTTGCGTGTATCCATCTTGCAGCTCTTAGAGAGCCATATGAAGACGAGCCCTATTTCTACAAGACAACATTCATAGGCTACGACTACGAGCCAATATACTCGCTAGGCTCCATGCTAGGAGCAAAAGACCCCGAGGGGATGCTGAGACTAATGGATACAGTCGACAAATATGGACTAGACGCAATGACAACGGGAGTCGTTTTAGCATGGGCGACCGAGGCTTATAAGAGAGGGATCATAGACAAGAGCGACCTGGCTGGAGTAGAGCTAGACTGGGGCAACTATGAAGCCTACATAAAGGCTGTAGAATACATAGTCGATCAGCCAACAGAACTTTACAAGGCTATGGCCCGGGGTGTCGCTTATGCATCAAAGAAGTTTGGCGGAGAAGAATTCGCACTAAGTTTTGGTGGAAATGAGCCTGCAGGATACCATACTGGTCCAGGGGCCTATTTTAACTACGCATTCGGTGCCAGACACAGTCACTTAGATATGGCTGGATACAGTTTTGACCAGAAGACAATTGGAAAAGAAATACCGCCTGAAGAACTTGTTGAAAAGCTAGTGTCTGAGGAACAATGGAGACAGATCCTTTCGAGCCTCGTCATATGTTTCTTCGCTAGAGGAGTATACAAGCCGGAAATAGTTGTCGAGGCCCTAAAACCGCTTGGCTTTGAAATAAGCGAGGAAGAACTGAAAAAGCTGGGAGAAGAAATCTACTATAACAAATATAGACTTAAAATCAGGGAAGGTTTTGACCCAGGTAAAATTAAGTTCCCGAAAAGGATTTTCGAGACTCCAACTCCTCATGGTATGTTAAAGCCAGAATACTTTGAGAAAACAAAAGAGATATTCAAGCAGAAAATTCTCCAAAACATTACGGTTTAAAAAAAATAATATTTTTTTAGAAAATACTACTTTCATTTAGTAAATCATATATCGGGAAGTCATATAATTTTAACGTTTTATATAAAAATTTTTAATTATAGTTAATCTATCTACCAATATTTTTAAATACAACCTAAAGAATATAAACATGCCATATAAAATAAAGATAACTCCTCATCGGGCGGATAAGATGACTGTTCTAATGATATCAATAAAAACAAAAGAAAATACAAACATTCTCTCTAACATATTTGGTGTACTTGAAGAAACAGGTATCAAATTCATTAGCTGCATATCTCAGAAAATTCCAGAAAAACAGGGCATACAAACAACTCTCTTAATAATTCCACCCAATGATAAAGAAACATTAAGGGAGTTTATTCAGCTCATTAAACAACAACCAATTACTGAAAAAGTAGAAATAATAGAACTTCCTCTAAATGTAGATGAAGCAAGAATTGTAGGTATAACTTTACTCGACTTTTACTACTTTTTTGGAAAGCTTGAAGAGATGGGAACGGCTGGTGAAGCATTACTCTTTCATATAGGTTATAATGCTGGAAGTTCGCTAGCAAGAGATGCAATTAAATCTATAAAAACAAAACAGCGCGCTGTAGAATACCTTAAAATGTATTTTGAAAGTTTAGGACTAGGACTCTTACATATTGTCCATTATGTGGAGGGAAAAGAGGCTGTCATAAGGATATATGATAATGTCGAATGCTCCGCAATGAGGAGAAAAACCGTACTTAAACCAGAAATAAAAGAAAGTCATACATCTAATCTCATTAGAGGCCTCATGGCAGGCTTCTTTGAGAAAATATTTGAAAAACCCGTTTCAGTCATCGAGACAAGATGTATAGTAAGAAATTCACCATATTGCGAGTTTGTTATTAGGCCAAGAAAATAATAAAAAGAGAAAAATTATTCAACTTCTATTCTATATTTCGATTCCCAGAGTCCATGAAGGTTACAGTATGCTAGAGCATATAATGTTCCGCTTTTGTTGAGTTTAAGAACAAGTTCTACTACAGGTTCAGTATATTCGGGCTCAAAAGTAGCTGAGACAATGTGTATAGGATTGAAAGCCCTGCCATCTTCGCTGAAGTATACCTGGATCCATCTTATAGAATGTTGCACTGTATTAGGGTGAGGTCCTACAGATATTTTTATCTTGAATGATTCTCCCTTTTTTACTTTTTCTGGTGCTTCTATTTTGGGAGTGTGTGATTCTATTTTTGTTATCGCTTCGCCTGACGCTTTTTCTGGAGAATATATTATTTCTCCGAGGTTCTCGGTCATCATTGTATTATGTTCTTATAACGTGGTATATAAGGTTTTATCTTTTTCATATATGACAATGTAATATTATTTTTTAATTTATAATTTTCAACACTTTCTCATATTTGATTATATATACCTTTTCCTGAGACACACAAAAAATTTTAATATAACTAATTGTGGTATTTTTGATATATACTCTTTACAACTATTTTGTGTCAAATTTCTATATAAATTACGAATAAAGTTATATTCTATGATTTTTGATTTAATATTTTTTAGTTTTAATACGTTAGATGTAAATTTTTATATATTGTCTTCAACAGTATATTTACATAATATAAGGCAATAAGGATTCAAAACTAAAGAAAAAACAGATATATAAGTATTGTTCACAATTAAAATGAAAATAAATGTCAAATAAAAGTTCCAGCGATATACTTCGAAAATATATCGTTAAGATAGAGAACATTAAGATTCTAAATATATTCGAAATAATTGATGATTTTGCCTCAGCACTAAGTTTGATCCTTTACAAACGAATGAAAGAACTGTATAAAACAGACCCTCTTCTAATATTGATTGAAAAACCAAAAAAATTCTACGAAGGACTTGTTGCTATAATGAAAGACAAAGAAACTGTATCTTTGCTATTAGATCTTCTTGCGAGAAGAATTAGTAGCCTTAAAAATGTTTTAGTGAAAAAGGAGGATATTCTGATCGCATTTAAAACTAATAACAGTGACCTTGTAATCAAAATCTTTAGTGTCGAAACTGAGGAAGAATAGCCAATTTTTCCGTAAAGTTATGGATAGGATATATGGCTATGTATATTTCCGTAAAGTTTTTGATTTATTAACAAAGTTTTATATATAATGATATACGTAAAGAGAAAAACTTTGTTTATTTTGGCTGTCATTTTAGCTTTATTCGTAGCTCTCGTGCTCACATATGTAAGATTTGGAATGGACAAAAACTTCGATATAACAGAAATCCCGGAGCTTTTCGTAAAGGCCGCACAGGGGTTGAACCAAAGCAATCTTGTTCTCGAGAATACTGTTAATGGAAATAGTGTTGAATATGGTAACCTGGCTGAAGAAATGAGGTCGTTGTCAGAAAAGCTGAGATATATTTATGAGAAGGCAGACCTCGGTGAAGGCGAACTGGCTAACAGGTTAAAGACAGCATCCAAGTCATACTCCGACGTCGCATATGGCGCCTATAAGATGCTGGAGCTTTCAGAGGAATTCCGGGAGTTAAAAGGCTCTATAGACGAGATGTTTAAAATGCTTTCCTACTGCAACATAGCTGGTGCAAAGAACAAGGCTTCTGAACTTGACTCCAAGCTCGAAAAACTAAAGGAAGAAGCAAAGAACCTAATGCTTCTATTAAGCAACATCGACGAAAACAGCCTTTTATCAGACAATCACAGGAAGATATTGGAGCATAGCATAGATGTCTCTACAAAGTTTTACCTAATGTTGAGTGAGCTTACAAAAGTAAAAGACATCCTAATCCAGACGGACGAGAAGGTCCTCGAAAACGCATGTGCCGCGTATAAGTGTGGATGTGCGCCAAAGAACATGGAAGGCATGGATAAGCTGGCACTCGGATTGTCCAAGCTCAGCCCGAAAGATGGTTGGGGCTACAGCTATGAGATAGGAGAGTTTAAAACATGGCTTAAATATCTAGGACAACAGGGTCTAAGTAACGGTATGGGAGGAGATAATACAGGGAGTGGTGCAGGTGAGGGTTATCCATCTAGTGACGACTAAATATGGGTGGTGTTTTGAGAGTCTTGGCTGGTATTGGTTTTGAATATCCGTTTGTTCTTGCGGGATTGTTCTTGTTTGTTGTGCCCGTTGTTTTATGGTTTTTCTCGTCTAGGAGAGTTAAGGCTCTGGCGAGGTTTTTTGAAGTTTATGGGGTTCTTTCGAAGCGAAAAAGGCTTTTTGTTGTCAATGCTGTGTTGTTGTTTTTAGTCATTCTTTCAGCGAGTGTGCCGTTTTTGGTCTATAGGGAGAAGAAAAACGTTTCCTTTGATGAAGCTCAACTTCTTTCTGGTAAGAAGGTGTTGGTAGTGTTTTTGATAGATGTTTCGAAAAGTATGAATTATCCTCTTGGCACCTCTACCAGGATTGAGGTCGTAAAACGGGTTATAAAAGAGACTATTACTGCTTTGGGAAAAAACGCAAGCGTTATGATAACTGTTTTTTCAGGGAATGTTCATCAGGTGTTTTTCGGTGAAAGCGACAAAGCATTTGTTGTGGTTGATGAAATTGTTGCTGGAGAAAAATATACTGCAATAGGCGATGCACTAAGCTATGCTTTATCTGTAGCGAAGGCCTCGGATATGCCAACCGCTGTTATACTTGTAAGTGATGGAAGAAATAACTATGGTTCGGATCCTGTAACTGTTGCAAAGATGTACAAGTATAGCGGTATTCCTTTACTTATCTTGGCTGTGGGGGAAAGAGGTATACTTCCAAAAATAGCTGAGGCGGCGGATGGCAAGATTTATGATGTCAACGAGTTCACTTCATTTTCGCTGGAGGATCTTGTCGGTGAATTATCCCGTAGGGCTAGGTATATGGCACTCAAAGCTAGAGGAGAAGCATATATTGAAGAAAAAGTAAGAGATTACTCTTTGTTCTATCTTGTCTCGTTGATTGTTCTAGCTCTTTTTATTTATACATGTCTGAATGAGTGGTAGTTATGCTGTACTTTGAAAATCAGCATGCTTTATTTCTCCTGTTTTTTGTGGCCCTTATAGTCTACCTTCATTACCGTCCGCTAAAGAGAGGGAAGAAGAGCGTTTTATTCTCAAACCCTATGTCCGAGGTTGTGACTGTGGAAGCTCCAAAAAGATCTTTCCTACTTCTCACAGTAAAAGTGGCATTGACAGTTTTGCTGGTCCTTCTCGTCGCCAGCCCTGTACACATATATGAGAAGAAGGTCGAGTATACCTCTGAGGCCGAGATAAAGGATGTCTTAAAAGTGGCAAGACCAGCTGTCCTGATAGTCATAGATGTATCGGGCAGCATGGGAGAATCTATTCCAGGAGGCGTAAAGATGGATGTCGCTAAACAAGCCGTCAAGAGTTTCCTCAATGACATTCCTGGAAAAATCGATG
The DNA here is from genome assembly GCA_964546235.1 of uncultured Thermofilaceae archaeon. Taxonomy (GTDB): domain Archaea; phylum Thermoproteota; class Thermoprotei; order Thermofilales; family Thermofilaceae; genus JALVKT01. The sequence goes on from CAZJJA010000048.1 coordinate 7,332, forward strand.
TCGGACTTATAGCTTTTTCACATACAATAGTGAATTCCGTCCCACCAGTCTCTAATAGAACAATGATAGTCAGCACCCTAGAATTGCTTCAGCCAAATGGAGGCACCATGTACACATACCCGCTCACTACAGCCCTAAACTACCTAAGGCCTTACAGAGCGTTCAACCAGTCATGCATGGTTATTTTCGTCACAGACGGCATGCCCGCAGACCTTAACCGCTACGACCACTTGTTGAGGGAATTTAAGGCAATGCAAATTCCGATATACACCGTGTATATCGGACCAAGTGGCGCGCCCGGTGAAGCTGAAACTATGCGGATAGCCGAGATGACTGGTGGAACACAATATACAGCAGGTACGGCAAAAAAGCTTT
>CAZJJA010000048.1:7716-8418 GCA_964546235.1 uncultured Thermofilaceae archaeon
GAGAAGCTTGTCTCAACTGCTAGCAAGGTTGCGGTCGAAACAAAAGTCTCTTTAAAATTCTTCAAAAAGGTTGTTGTTAAAGAAAATGTCTCCTGGATTATAGGTCTTATTGCAGCTGTTCTTCTCTGCGTCTTCTTTTATTTAAGGTATCGTATATACGGTGTAATATTCTAATAATCCTGTTCGATCTGTACTCTTCCTTGTTGAAGTAGATGTGCATCCCTAACACGAACACGCCTATCAGTGTAACATCTATTGCCCGGAAAAGCTGTATAAATGTTGGGTTAATAACAGCCTTCAACGCTACTTCTGCGTCAGCATCAACAATGACTGGGTATCTTGAAGGCATTGTTGCAGGGCCACCGGTCTTGGATAATTCTGCCTTTATAACGATTAAAGCATAGTGTTCTCCTGGCGGGAGGTTTTCTCGCTTGCATATCATTGTCCTTTGAAACTGCGATACATTCTCCTCTTTTAGCTGGAGCGCAAGCTTTTTCCTCGCCTCTAATACGGGTATATATGATTCTAACTCTTTCTTTGTAAGAGCTCTTTCTAAGAGCTTTTTTAGTGTTAAAAAGTCTGGGTGGGAAAGTAGGTAGAGCTTACCTTCTACATTTTTTATATACTGTCCAGCCACCGGGTTGGGGAGGTATAGGTGCACTTTACAATCTATGAAATATGTATATCCCTCTATTTCTCCTC
>CAZJJA010000049.1:0-8414 GCA_964546235.1 uncultured Thermofilaceae archaeon
GTTAGTGTCTTTTTGCCCGAGGATCTCGACTATGTTGGAAGGGCAGCCGTAGCGCCACCTGTAGGACAATGTGATGGAGAGTACTGTGATAATGACGGCTATGTGTTGATTAAAGGTGGAAAGTTACTCTTAGGAGTATTTGATAAACAAGCTATAGGAGCAGAAAAGCCAGAAACGGTCTTGCACGAGATCGTAAAAGAATATGGACCAGATAAGGGAAGAGAAATAATGGACACAATGTTCAAGATGTTCATAGCATATCTCGACATGCACGGGCTGACAATGGGTATCGACACCATTGAAATACCAAAAGAGGCGATCAAAGATATTGAAGAAGTTTTGAAAGAAGCTGAAAAAGAGGTCAGCGAACTCATTGAAAAATACAGACGTGGAGAGCTTGAAGCAATGCCTGGCAAAACTAGACGTGAAACCTTGGAAGATCTGATAATGAACGTCCTAGCTGAAGCTAGAACAAAAGCGGGAGAAATAGCTAGCAAATATCTCGGAATGACTAACCATGCAGTAATAATGGCAAAGACTGGTGCCAGAGGTAGTATGTTAAATCTAACCCAAATGGCATCAGTCGTGGGACAGCAATCAGTACGAGGAAAACGTATCGAGAGAGGATATACTCATAGAACGCTACCTCATTTCGCTAAAGGCGACCTTTCGCCAAGGTCCAGAGGATTTGTTTATAGTAGCTTCAGGAAGGGTCTGAGACCAACAGAGTTCTTCTTCCATGCGATATCTGGAAGAGAAGGTCTAGTGGACACGGCAGTCAGAACGGCGCAGAGTGGCTATATGTATAGACGTCTACAGAACGCTATGCAGGACTTCTATGTAGCATATGATGGCAGCGTGAGAACCAGTGAAGGCTTTGTCATACAGCTAAGATACGGTGAAGACGGTGTAGATCCGGCTAGAAGTGACCACGGTAGGGCAGTTAACGTTGATAAGTTGATTAAAAGAGTTATAGCTCTAAGGGGTGAGCAGAAGTAATGGCGCGTAGTATTTCGAAAAAAGAACTTTGGAGCTTAATTGAAGCATACCACGATATATTACCCGAGGCTCTTAGAAAAGAGTTATATGAAAAAATACTTGAAAACAGGCTCAGCAAGCGAGAAGCTGTCGAAGTATTAGAAGAGGCTGTTCGAAGATACAAAGCCAGTTTAGTGGCGCCTGGAGAAGCGGTAGGTATGGTTGCAGCACAATCTCTAGGCGAGCCAGCTACACAGATGACACTAAGAACGTTTCACTTCGCTGGCGTAAGAGAGCTTAACGTAACGCTAGGACTTCCTAGAATGATAGAGATCGTAGACGTCAGGCGTGAACCCTCTACGCCTATAATGGAGATATATCTTAAACCAGAGATAGCTAAAAACAAAGAAGAAGTTCTACGGATAGCCAGTGAGATAGAATTAACAACAATCGAAAACATCACAAAAACTGTGACGCTTGACTATTACGAGTATTCGATAATTTTGGAGCTGGACCCTGAAATGATTGAAAACAGAGGAGTAACAGTTGATGATGTTGTTAAAGCGCTCAATAGGATAAAAGGTAGGAAAGGCAAAGTAGAGGTTACAGGAGAATATACCATAACCTACTACACAGGAATCGAAGATATACCTAGACTCAGAAGGATGCACGATAGGGTCTTAGGACTAAGAATCAAAGGTATCAAGGGTATCAGACACGCTATTGTAAAGCCTATAAGAGATGACAAAGGAAACATTGTAGAATATATGATCATGACGGAAGGGTCCAACCTCCAAGCCGTTCTAGCGGTCGATGGCGTAGACCAGACGAGAACCACGACAAACAACATACTAGAAGTTTACGAGGTTTTAGGGATTGAAGCAGCTAGAGCGGCAATAATAAATGAGATTAAGAAGGTTCTCGACGATCACGGACTCGACGTAGATTATAGGCATATTATGATGGTTGCTGACGCAATGACCTATACTGGGAAAGTGAGACAGGTTGGACGCCACGGAGTAGCAGGAGAAAAGAGTAGCGTGCTGGCTAGGGCCAGCTTCGAAGTTACGGTAAAAAACCTTGTAGAGGCTGCTATGAGAGGAGAAATAGATAATTTAAGTGGTGTTATAGAAAACATTATTGTAGGCAACAAACCTATACCTGTTGGAACTGGTGCGGTTAAACTTAAAATGAAGTATGAATTTCCGTTAGCCGCAAATAATAGTGGTGGGGAAGAATGAGTGCAAACGTAATTAGGGAGATTCAAACCGCTCTAAGAACAGGTAAGGTGGTGATAGGCTATAAACAGACACGAAAAGCGCTTGTCAACGGTGAGGCTAAAATGGTGATTGTGGCAAAAAATGCGCCTAGTGATATCATGGAAGAAATAATATATTATAGCAAACTAGCTAGTGTGCCAGTTTACATTTTTGAGGGAACAAGCAGAGACCTCGGAGCAACATGCAATAAACCATTCTTTGTGTCTGCGTTAGCTATCATTCACCCAGGTGAAAGTAGCATAATGGATATCGTTAAGGGAGAGACATGAGTAAAACCGAAGGAATAAAATTTACAGACTATGAGCTAAGATTAATGGCACTCTTTGAACAACTTACAGGAATTCCAGCAAAAGACTGCATCGTAGATGACCAGCTAAACCGTTTGATTTTTGTTGTAGGAAAGGGTCTAGCGCCCTTTGCTGTTGGAAAAAACGGGTCAAAGATACGTCTACTAAAAAATGTGTTCAAAAAAGACGTAGAAGTTATAGAGTATGGTAAAGACCTTGAAGATGCTCTTCGTAACAGCCTTTATCCAGCCAGTATTGTATCGATTACTGTAAAAAATGATGTTAACAGGAAAACCGTTATTGTTAAAGTTCCAAGCGAGCACATTGGAATGGCTATCGGAAAGATGGGTAGAAACATTAGGCGTGCAAAGCTTGTAGCCAAACGATACTTTGGGATAATTGATGTTAAGATTATTCCTGCATAGATTGCAACAAATTTTTTATATACGGCGAATAATGTTGAGAGGGGTTTGTTATGCCGGGAAGTAAATCGCCTAAAGGAATGTTTGCGGCAAGGAAACTTAGAGAGAAGAGGAAGAAGTTTAGATGGAGTGACATCTATTATAAGAGAAGGTTACTTCAATTAAAAAAGAAAGTTGATCCATTAGAAGGTGCTCCAATGGCTAGAGGAATCGTCGTAGAGAAGGTAGGTATTGAGAGTAGACAGCCCAACAGTGCAGTCCGAAAATGCGTAAGAGTCCAGTTGATTAAGAACGGAAAAATAGTGACAGCTTTCCTGCCTGGTGACGGTGCACTGTTATTTGTAAACGAGCACGATGAAGTTGTTATTGAAGGTATAGGAGGACCTGAAGGCAGAGCTTACGGCGACCTTCCAGGAGTCAGGTGGAAAGTTATTAAGGTCAACGGAGTTTCATTGAAGGAGATTCTACGTGGGCGTAAACAAAAACCTATCCGGTGAACCGTTAGTGGGAACAGATGTTCCTAAGGTAAAAGTTTTATCTCATAACGATAACGTTCTAGTTTTAAGGTTTGAAGGCATTACTCCAGCATTTATCAACTCTATTAGAAGAGCCCTTATTTCTGAAGTCCCCACTCTGGCCATAGATGAAGTTGTTTTCTATAACAATGATAGCGTGCTTTGGGACGAAGTATTAGCTCACAGGTTGGCATTAATACCCTTAAAAATGGGCGAGGAAACCTATGATGCATTAAGAGATTGTTACGAAAATCAGGGAAACGATTGTAACGTAATATTTTCCTTAGATGAAGAAGCTGTAGAGAGAATAAAAACCGTTTATAGCGGCCATCTGAGATTTGAAGGAATTGAAGGTAGTGTACTCTCTGGAGAAAATTTCGATATAGAGCCTTTATCCAAGAAAATACCGATAGTAAAACTAGGACGAGGACAAAAGCTCAAGTTGACGGCAATAGCTCGAATGGGTGTAGGTAAGGATCATGCTAAATGGCAGCCTGTTTCAGTTGCAGCATATAAGTTTAAGCCTGTTATAAGGATACGTAGACAGCCTGACGAGAAAACCGCAGAAAAGATCATAAAGGTGTGTCCAAGGTCGGTTTTTGGTTTCTCTAACGGCAAGCTTGTTGTAATTAATGAGAATTCGTGTACTCTTTGTAGAGAATGTCAGGACAAGTTTCCCGAATATGTGAGTGTCTCTTGGGATAACAGCGTGGCTGTGTTTAAGGTAGAAGGTTTGGGTATACTTCCTATTCAGAAAATTTTCGAAGTAGCAATCGATGTTCTAGAAAAAAAGGTTAAAAATTTTGTATCCTTAATAGAGGAAAAAACAAAGTAAAAAAATTACAGTGTGATTGGCCTGCGAAATGTTTTTAATTTCATAATCTTTTCAGAGAAGGGTTTAATGTATGAAGAGGACAGGGCCTACCAATATACACCTTAGGAGGCTTGTACATAAGTTGAGAAAATATAGCCGAATGTATAATGCGCCTATCTGGCGTGATGTTGCAGAAAGACTCTGGAAGCCTAGGCGTCAGAGGGTTGAAGTAAATCTTAGCACGATTAATAGGTATACCGAAAACGGTGACGTTGTTGTTGTCCCAGGAAAGGTTTTGGGAAGCGGCGAACTCGATCATCCAGTAACTGTGGCTGCATGGAAGTTTAGTAGAAGGGCTTTGAAAGAGATCAGGAAAAAAGGAGAAGCTATTACGATAGATGATTTATTAGAGCGAAATCCTGAAGGTAAAGGTGTGAAAATAATAGCGTAGGGTGGTCGGGATGTCACAAAACGGTGTTTTAATTATTGATGGTGAGGGTCACGTTGCTGGTAGGTTGGCAAGCATAATTGCCAAGAGGCTTTTAAGAGGAGAAAGGATTATCGTTGTAAACGCTGAAAAGATAATCATTACAGGAAAGAAAAAGAGGGTTCTAAGTAAGTTTTTGAAGAGAATAAGTGAATGGAGAACCTATTATAACCCCGAAAAGAGGGGACCAAAGTATCCCAGAGCTCCAGACAGGATATTTAAACGAATGGTTAGAGGAATGCTTCCTCATAAGCGTTCAAAGGGTAGAGAAGCGTTGAAGAGGCTAAAGGTGTATGTTGGTGTGCCTAGAGAGTATAGAGATGTAGAGAAAATAAAGATTGATGATGCACTCTTTAAGAACGAGTTTGTGCCGTATGTCACGTTAGGGCAAATTTATGAAGAAATAGCCCAGAAAAAGATAGAAGAGGTGATGTAGATGAAGGTGGTTTTAACCTCTGCACGAAGAAAAACTGCTAGAGCCAGGGTGATTGTTAGAGAAGGAAGAGGAAGAGTTCTCATAAATGGTGTTCCCCTTGAAATCCTTGAACCAGAAGTAATCAGGCTAAAGATTCAAGAGCCAATATTTCTTGCTGGAGATATTGCTAAGGAGGTTGACATCGTTGCAGAGGCGCATGGAGGAGGGATAATGGGACAGACTTCTGCGATCAGAACTGCAATTGCCAGAGCGTTAGTTGAGTGGAGCGGTAGCGAGGAGTTAAAGAGGTTGTACATGGAATATGACAGGAATTTACTCGTAGAAGATCCTAGACAAGCAGAACCCAAAAAGCCTAGAGGACGTTCTGCAAGGGCCAAGAGACAGAAAAGCTATAGGTAACCTTTCTATATCCACGTTATTAATTTTTAACTCTAGTAGTTTTTCCCTTCTTCGACTTCTTCCAGTTGCTGATAAAAGAGGATCTTGTCTATTACCTCGACATGGGAGAGGAACATTCTGCGACAACAATACCTTTTTATCCCGAGATCGTCAAGCACTCTTGCAGGGTCTTCGCCATTTTCAACTCTTCTTGCAAATTCGTACCACTTGTCACCTATTAGACTGCCACAAGTGAAACATCTGATTGGCACTATCATGGAGGTCAATGAATCATACTTAATTCCCTCTTTAAAATTTTTACTATCAACCGCGATACGTTGGTTATGACGCGTCAACTTTATATGGAATAGAAGTAAAGGTGAACGGGGATTTCATGTCTGCTGGCGAAATGAAAATAGATGAGTCAGAACTGCTGATACCGTTGGAGACGTATCTAGCTGCGGGAGTTAGAATAGGAACGAGAATGAAAAGCAAGTTCATGGAACCATTTATATACAGTGTTCGACCTGACGGGCTCTACCTATTGAACGTCAAGAAAACCGACGAAAGGATAAGGATTGCTGCAAGGTTTATTGCTCGATATGAGCCCAGCAAAATAGTAGCCATTTCTGGAAGACAGTATGGATATAGACCTGTTAGAAAGTTTTGCGGACTTGTAGGTTGCAGACCCATAACTGGAAGAGTGCTTCCAGGAACATTCACAAACCCTGCTCTGAAGCACTTCATCGAGGCCGAGCTTTTAATTGTCACTGACCCGCGTGTCGACGAACAGGCAATTGACGAGGCCGGAAAAATGGGTATACCAGTAGTAGCTCTATGCGACACAGACTCGCCAATATCTAACGTAGATTTGATAATTCCAACGAATAACAGAGGAAGAAAAGCATTAGCTCTTATATATTGGCTGCTTGCTAGAGAAGTCCTGAGAGCTAGAGGTGACATTCCTCCTGATGGAGAGCTTCCAGTACCGGTATCCGAGTTCGAGGCCAGAGTGCTTGCTACTGGAGAGGTTATCTAATTTTTTGTCAAGAATTTATCAAAGCGTTTTTGTGGCCTAGTATAAACCTTTTAGACTCAGGAAGCTACAAATATTTAGGGTGATCTTTTGAAGAGAATGCCCGCACATGCTGGTAGTTTTTATCCCGGAGATAAAGAAGAACTTATACGAGCAATAGAAGAAGCGTTCCTTCATCCTCTGGGACCGGGCAGAAAACCAGAGATCAGCGAAAATTATAGTGGAAAAATGATTGGAGCTATGGTGCCGCATGCAGGATATATATACTCTGGTCATGTGGCAGCCCATGCTTATCTGAGAATAGCAGAGACGGGGAAGCCTGAAGTTGTGTTCATCATTGGTCCAAACCATTGGGGTTATGGTGCGCCTATAGCTCTAGATGAAAGCGAGTCGTGGGTTACTCCGCTTGGGGAGGTAGAAGTTGACATTGAATTGTCTAAAGAATTGGCTACACGTGAACGGCTCCTGAGATTCGACTTCACGGCTCATCGATACGAGCACTCCCTTGAGGTACAAGTACCATTTCTTCAATACATTTTTGGCAATGATTTCAAGATAGTGCCGATCACCATGATGTTACAGACACCAGAGGCTTCACAGCGAGTAGGAAAGACTATCTCGGACATAATTGAAGAGCATGGTTTGAAGTCTTATGTCCTTGCAAGCAGCGATATGAGTCACTATGTTGAAGCAAAGATTGCAAGAGAGAAGGATAAAATGGCTTTAGATAAGGTACTTTCTTTAGATGATGAAGGATTGTATACTGTGGTAATTGAAGAGGATATTTCTATGTGTGGAGTTGGACCTGTGATGACACTCATAAATGTGGGGAAGAGGCTTGGATTTAGGAATGTTAAGCTTTTGAAATACGCCAACTCGGGCGACGTGACCGGAGATTATAGTCAGGTTGTCGCTTATGCGTCAGTGAGTTTTGAGAAGGAAGATTAAATAAAAACACCCAAGTCAATATTGTCGTGTTTTTTATTTGAGAAGGTATGAGGAGAGGATATGTATGCTTGGAGATGTCATTGAGCGGAGAAAGATACAGCATATAATTTTCTCGGTTAAAGAAGATGTAAGCACGAAAGAAAAGACAACACTTTTTGAAAATGTAAGTTTTGTCCACCAGTCTATACCTAAAGCATCGCTCGATGAGATCGGTTTAGAGACAATATTTTTTGGCAAGAATGTTCGGGCACCAATTTTGATATCTGGAATGACTGGAGGTACCAAGCTTGCCGAAAAGATTAATAGAGAAATAGCCAAAGCTGCACAGAAATTAGGAATACCCATGGGTGTTGGAAGCCAGAGAGCAGCACTGGTGAACCCTAGCCTGAAGAAAACATTTTCTGTCGTTAGAGAAATAGCACCAGATATTCCGGTTGTTGCCAATATAGGCGCCGCACAAGTATCTGAAGGACTGAGTAAAGAGAAAGTTTACGAGCTCGTTGAGATGGTTGACGCTGACGTTCTTGCAGTTCATTTTAACCCACTACAAGAAGCACTTCAACCAGAAGGAGATATGAATTATGAAGGATTAATGGAAAATTTATCAGAATTAGTACGTGAATCCCCTGTTCCTGTAATCGCCAAACAGACAGGCGAAGGATTTTCTAAAGAGTCTGTAAAGCAACTTTTAAAAACAGGAATTTCCGGCATCGATGTAGGTGGAGCCGGAGGGACTTCTTTTGCTGTCATAGAGGCTTTGAGGGCACGTTTTCTTGGCTTTGATGAACTAGAAGAAATAGCAGAGGAAGAAGAGCTAGAACTTGATGAACCTG
>CAZJJA010000050.1:0-8387 GCA_964546235.1 uncultured Thermofilaceae archaeon
TTATACATTAGTTTGGGTTTAATTAAGTTATTCAGGTGGATAGATGTTATTTACCAGCATCCACGTGAAAATTCTAGGTCTTAGAGAAGTAGATTCTTTTATATTGAAAGAGTTCCTATATATTTTTGAGAAAAATGAGTGTACAATGGGATTTGTCGAAACTAGTGGATAAAAAATATGCTAATCTTCCTCCTGGCGAGATACTTAAGCTCCCCATAGACGCGATAAGAGGGATAAGCAAGAGAGATGCTGAACTTCTCGAAAAAGCTCTCGGAGTGAAAACGGTGGGAGATCTCGCGACAAACAAGTTTGTAGCCATTGCACAGGCTATAGTCACGCTTGCACCTTGGTGGGAAAAGGCCCTCGATAAGGAGTTTGAGAACAAGAGTCCTCCCGAGTTGGTAGAGGCTCCCGTCTATGCGCTGAGCGGCATTACACCTGAGAGACAGAAGCTTCTGGAGGAGGCTTTGAACATTAGGACCATACGTGACCTAGCAAGCAATAGACTCATATTATTCGCACAGATTATCAGGGCTCTTGCGATGCTTGAGGAGTTCATAAAGGCTAAAGAGGAGTTTGAAAGCGCTCAAGGCTAGGTTTTCCTATATTTTATCAGAATGTTACGAAGCATAGCCCTAAACTTGTTTATTTTTGTGACTATCGCATAGTAGACCATGTTGCTTAATGCCTCGTATTCCGTATAACTCTTGATAATCAGTTTTTCTCCGTTGTGCTCTATCTCTACTTCCTGGTTGTTTTCGAGCTCAGGTGGGATAAAATCTATTGAAACTTCAGCGATTATACCGACCTTTATAATCTTCCCTTGGGAAAGTATCTCGGTAATCATATATTTGTCAACTGCTATAAGGTCCCATCTCCCCCCTATAGGTTGTCTGGACAATATCCTAAAGAGGTTCCTGTATCCTTCGAGAAGCATTAACCGGACCCCATAAGCTTCGGTGGTTATCGGCTCGATAGTCTTCACACCTCTTTGTCAAGCTATATTATTATTAGACTAGGGCCAAATATTGTTAACCTTTCCATTTTAACTTGGGAAAAACGTTTTTCTTAAAAACTCTTTTCTAACGGCTTTTAACTAAACTCTTTAATATATTCTACACATGTATATAGTATAGAGCTATGAGCGAGAAAAAATATATTATAAAAATCAACGATGACTATACAATAAAGCTTCCCCCTTCGCTTCTCGAGGAATTAAACGTTAAGCCTGGAATGTATGCTACAATTATTCGTGAAGGAGACATGCTGGTCGTTAAGTTCAAGGCGAAAAGGACTTCCTACAGAGTGGGAAAGGATATAACTGTCGAAGAAATGGAGAAGAGTGTTGAAGAAATGCTTGACGAGATGGTGAATGTATAATGCCCGAGCTGAGAATCATAGTTGATACGGACATACTGGTATATGACACGATAGAGAACAGCGAAAAACACTTCGAGGCAAGCACACTCTTAGACGATGCTGACAGAATATACCTGCCATCAATCGTAGTCCACGAGTTCCTCTGGCTCGCCTTACGGAAACTAAAGCTGAGCATGCAAGCTGTTAAGAACAAAATAGAGGAATACTTCAATGACGCAAGGTTCTACTATGTATGCGAGAATAGCGAGATCTTTACGACTGCGATGAAGATGCTCGCAGAGGACAAGGCCCCACCAACAAAGATCAACGACTACATACTACTTGTGTTCGCTGAGAGGCTTGGAGTAGAGCTTGCAACTTACGATAGAGAACTAAGAGAAATTGCTAGAAAAAGAGGCATACCAGTTAAGCCTTAACTTTTAAGCATTTTTATAAATCTCTCGATCCTGTCCAGAGCCTCTTCCATCACCTCGACAGGAGGGAGAAACACAAGCCTGATATGGTTTTTTCCGTTAGGTCCAAAGCCGGAGCCGTAAACGACAAATACTTTCTCCTCAATTAGGAGCCTTTTGGTAAATTCCTCGTCGTCAATGCCGACTTCGATTCTCGGGAACACATAAAACGCCGCCCTAGGCTCTGCGACAACCCTTATTCCATCTATCTCGTTCAACCTCTTGACCATGAACCTCCTTCTCTCGTCCAACTTACGCCGCAGATCAGCGAGGTGTCGCGGCTTTTCTCTTAGTGCCCTTGCAAGTGCATACTGTAGAGGGGTTGTAGCTGAAAGCCTCGCCATCTGCCCCTTCAGTATGCTTTTTCCTATTGCTTCTACGCTTTTCTCTGGACCCTTAAGGTATATGTATCCTAGGCGCCATCCGGTCACTAGGTAGGTTTTAGAGAAGCCATTTAACCCTATAACCATGACGTCGTCTGGAGCGATTGACGCTAGGCTCTTGAATGTTCCTTCATAGACAATCGCATCGTATATCTCGTCACTTACAACCGGGATTTTGTGCTCAGCTGCTATATCTAGGACCTCTCTTAGCGCTTTCTCGCTGTAAAGAGAGCCTGTCGGATTATTAGGGTTGTTTACGACTATGAGCTTTGTTTTATTACTTATCTTCTTTCTGATGTCATCGGTGTCCGGGTTCCAACCGTTCTCTTCATCCATTTTATAGAACACTTTTTTGGCGCCGTAGACGTCTGCATAGCCTATGTACAGTGGATAGGAAGGGTCTGGAATCAACACTTCGTCTCCTTCGTTGAGCAATGTCATGTAGACGAGGTTTATGGCCTCGGAGACGCCGATTGTTACATAGATGTTTTTAGGGGGAATTTCGACGCCGTTCCATGTCTTTTCCTTATATGCTATGGCTTCTCGCAACTCTTTTATTCCCTGAGAATTCGAATAGAAGTTCTTGTTTTCTCTCATGACTTCACAGGCGTACTCTACTAGATACTCGGGTGGTCTGAAGTCGTATTTGAGGGGGTCGCCAATGTTTAGATATAGTATTTTTTCTCCCTTTGCCTCTAGTTCTAGTGCCAGGGGGGAATATTTTCTTATAGGGTATTCGATCCTTTTTATTCTTTCCGAAAGGAAGTCAAGCATACAGTCAAGATAACGCGCAGACAGGTATATCTTTTTGGGGATAGTCTTTCAATTACACTATCATAATAATATGACCAAGCGTTTATATACGTAAAAAATATGCGGTCATATCGTTAATGAAAATTAAAAAATATCTTTTTTGATAAAAAGATATTTAACTAAACTATACCTTATATTTTAGTTGTTGATTCATGAAGCTAATTGTAGAGATCGGGGTCTATGTACTGGTAGCATCAGTGATAATTCTAGCAATGGTTGCCATCGTATCCCACGCCACCGAAAACAAAGCTGTACCTCAGTTCTCCTTTACACAGGAAAAATTTAACACAGAAATAACGATAAGCATCTACATGTTTCTTCTCGGTCTTTCAATTATATTTATGGCAATAATTCTAATTGTAGTGTATTTCATTTCTCCTAAAAAAGAGTCCTCTGTGAATCTATATAAATATAGGAGAATTTAAATTCTAGTTCCCACTCTTCACACTAAAAATATGATGATAACATAATATTTTTATTTTGGATATTTATCCATTTCATAATGAATGAACACTAGGACTTTAGCAACAGCCTCTATACTCATAAGTCTTACTGTCGCTATGCGTTGGATTAAGAATATACTAACGAGTTTCCAATTTGTCAATATATCTCTTGTTCTCGCTTATCTCGGCTCGTTCTTCTATGGGCCTTTTGTGGGATTTTTGGTCGGTTCAATGTCTTATGTTGTTTCGGACCTCCTCATTTTTCCGGGACCATGGACTGTTGTTAACGCTGCGCTTGCTGGCCTTGTAGCATATATTTTCGGTGTTTTAAAGAAGTTTTTCAGAGAATACGAGTTCTTGTTTGTTCTCGCATTCATTTTGACATTTTTATTTGATCTTTTATCCTCTTCTACACTCTATATAGTCTTTGGGCTTAACCTATTTGATGCGGTTTTTTGGGGGTTTGTCGGGCTTTTTTTACCTGTAACGGGGGGCGGGATTATTGGTGTAGGTCCGCTGACCGAGTTTGTGACCTCGTTTTTATGTGTATTTTTAATAAAGGCTCTCGAATCAAGAGGTGTGGTTTATGGACAGACTGGGTAGAATATTGGTAGTGGTACTGCTTGTGTGGGCCGTGGTCGCTACGGGATTTGCAGTAAAGCTTTACCAGGAAAACGTTTTTCTCCAGAAGAGCCTAGAATCTATTAGCGAATCAACTATAACTGTTTCTATAGGCTTTGACTACGGCAACGGCACTGTGGTCTGGTATAATAACACCTTAGTGCCTAGGGGTGCTTCTCTCCTATCGGCCACCGTTCTTTTGGTTAACGTAGAGTATAAGATGTCTGACTTTGGAGCATATGTTATCTCGATCAACGGCGTCTCTGAAAAGATCATCTCGAAGAATGAGGGCTTTTCGTGGATGTGGTATATTTATGACTTCGAGAAGGAAAAGCTTGTAATGGGTCCTGTGGCTGCTGACAAATACGTTTTAAGAGATGGTGATATAATTTTATGGAAATATGAACATTGGAAGTTCTGAACTCAAAGTTCTAATTTTTTTGTATATATCTAAGGGATATGTTAGTCGAAAGACTTTATCGCAAGAGCTAGGGCTAGGTGAGGGGGTTGTTAGAAGGATTCTAGAGTTTCTAAAGAACAGGGGTATTGTAAACACTATTAGGAGCGGAAACTACTTGACCGAGCTGGGAAAAACATTTCTCGAAAACTATCTGGCTAGCTACAAAATAACTGCTTTAAAAAACTTTCGACTAGAAGACTACGAAGATTACAGATTTGCACTTGCGGCTCATGGAAGAGAGCTAGTTTTAGAAAAAAATGTTGTAGAAATACGTGATTGTTCTGTGAAAAGCGGCTCAGATGGTGCTCTTATAATTGTGGTCGAAAATAACCGTCTTCTTCTCCCCCCAGGTAACGAGAAACTTAACGACTATTTGCCTAGAACAAGCGAGAAAATCTTACAGATGTTCGATTTGAAAAACGGTGATATTGTGTTTGTCTCATTTAGCCGAAATGGTTTTGGTGCATGTGTTAGGGGGATTGTAGGTATCCTTGACTGTATAAGAGAATTAAATCCATTTTTCTAGTATCTGCTTTACCTCTTTTATACTATTCACCCATGCATCTGCTATGGGACTTTTCTCGTTGACAGCCTTTAGTACTTGTATAGCCTTCATTCCAACCTTTTTAGCGCCCATTATATCTAATATGGGGTCGTCTCCTATGTGTACAGCTTCTGGAGGTTCAACTGATGCAAGATAACATGCGATCTCGAATATGCGTCTGTCTGGTTTTTTCCATATTACTGCCTGTGATGCTATGAGGATATCAACATATTTTTTGAGCCCAAGATATTCTAGCCGTTCGCTGAGTATCTCATAACTGCCAACATTTGAGATTATTCCTATTTTGAGTCCCTTCTCTTTAATAAAGCTGAACACAGAGTATGTATCCTCGTCAAGGTAGAATCCCTCCTTATAGGCTTCGAGAACAGCTTCATAGACCTTTTCCGCCAGGTGGGGGGTTGGCTCTAAGCCTAGTCTCTTTAGGAAAACCATTGACCTGAAGAGATCCCAGTATTCCTTGTTGTCGTTTTCCCAGGGACTAGACAACCATGCATTAATGAATTCATCGTAACCTGGCTTTAAGTCGGCTTCCTTTTCTAGGACTTTTGCAACATGCTCGTACATTTTTTGCGAGAATCCTTTGTCAAACACTAGTGTTCCTCCCATGTCGAAAAATACCGCTTTGATCATCACATCTCCTATGTTTCAACACTCTCATAGATAAAAACGTTTTAGCTAACTTCTTTTTAGATAGGGATTTAAGAAGGGTTGTATTAATGATTGGAGGATTATATATGTTGGAGAGTCTAGGGCTAATGGGCATGATATTCATACTGCTTGGGTGGATCATAAGCTTCAAAACTATACCAGACCCAAAGCTCAGTACGCTATATGGACTTGGGAGCTTTCTCCTAACGATTCACGCATACCTCCTCGGAGACATGGTCTTTATAGTGCTTAACGCCTTAGCGACCATAATTTCAGTAGTAAACATTATACGATGGTTCAGTAAAAGAAAACATGAATGACCGAGTTGCAGCCTCACCGATTTAGATGAGGATAGGCGGGGTTTAGGGAGATAAAGTCTTTCCTCTCCTTATCTTTCTAGTCGTCAGCTTCTCATGGGCAAATTCCTTTAAGATTTCCTTAACGGTTATTATCCCTAGCAATCTGCCCTCAGCATCCACCACGCCTATCCTGTCTGTTTCGTACTCGAACATCAAGTCTACTATATCTCTAAGGCTTGCGGTAGGCTTGACTGTGGGTATTCGGTGAAGATTTGCATAACATACCTCCATTTCGAGCCTCTGTTCGGGTAATAACAGGAGATCCTGCAGCTCTACAAGACCTATGAATCTTCCCTTGTCGTCTACGACTGGGAAGGTTCTGTATGGTGTTTTCAGCGCCACATCTAAGACTTTGGCTATCTTTTCTGTCGAGCGAAATACTACTCGTGGTTTCACCATAACGTCTCCTACTTTCTTCGTGAGAAGAATATCATTTTCACCACCTATTTTTCTCAGAAGCATTCTAAGTAATCCAAGCTTAGACTCCTCATGTGCAGGGGACTCACTCCTATTATATACTTGGCTCTGGAAAATCGACATATCTCCTGTAACAACGTAGGCTATAGTAGTTGAGATCAATGATGGTGCAAACAATACATAGCCCTCTGTCATCTCTGAAACCATAAGTATGACGGATATAGGGACTTTTCCAGCTCCTCCTAGGAATGACATCATACCGAGTATTATAAAGGGCGCCATAGGTATGTCGAAGCCTGGGATCAACATCCTGACTATCTTCCATACAACCGCTCCGGTAAATCCACCAATTATGAGTGTCGGTGCGAAGACTCCGCCGCTACCGCCGCTACCAATCGTTAGGCTTGTTGCTAGGATCTTTAAGAATGGAAGGAGAAATAGGAGATGTAGAGGGAAATATTTCTCTTCACCGAATATTAATAACTGTAGCCAACCATAACCGCCTCCGAGAATGTGTGGTGCGAAGTACCCGATAATTGCCACAAAAAATCCTCCGATTGCCGGTTTTATAACCTGATGTACTGGCAGTTTCTTAAATATATGTTCTACCGCTGCGAATGTGTATATATAGATGAAACCCATGATCCCGTTTACAAGACCTAGTATACCGAAGATGAAGAGAAGGAGTGGAGAGTTTAGCTCGTAGAGAAGTCCCTGCAAGTTTCCTATGACGAACATTGGTTCTAACCCAAAGACCCATGCAAACACCGCGTAGCTCACTATAGATGAGATGAAGGCTGGTGGGAGCACCTCTGGTTCGAAGTCCGATATATAGAAAAGCTCTGAAGAAAGCAAAGCTCCACCAAAAGGTGCCTTGAATATCGCTCCAATACCTGAACCCATTCCTATTGCTAGAGCCATTCTCCTATCTTTAGGGGAGAGGTGCAAAAATTCAACTAAGAGTGAGCCTAAACCTCCTCCGATCTGGGCTATTGGTCCTTCCTTTCCAGCACTTCCTCCGCTGCCGATCGTTATTGACGATGTTATAAGCTTAACAAAGGGAACCCGCCCTCTGATATGTCCTTCCTTGAAATGGTAAGCCTCTATAGCGGCGTCGGTTCCTTCTCCTCCAGCTTCGGGTGCTGTTAGCCATGTAATAAGTCCGCTAAGCAATCCTCCGAGAACAAGGGCTATTACCAGCCTTATGAAGTCTATGGGAATAGGTGTATATTCTACCGCGTTTATACCTGGTTCTGGCTCCTTAAATCCCACTATACCTAGCAAGAATATGTTTGAAAACATGCGTAGTGTGAACTCGAAGAGAACCGCACCAAAGCCGCTTAGTATGCCTATAATTATTGAGAGCGGTATCCATTTTTCCATGTATTTGAATTCCTTGCTTTGAAAGAAGAGCCTTAATTTTTCGGCAACCGTCAACTACATCACCGCACGCACTGTAGCTACTATCATTCTTCAAATTCATCATTCTTTATATTGGTTTATACGTGAATTGCTTCACGTATAAGGTAGTCTATTATTTCCTTGAAAGTTATAATTCCTTTCAGACGCCCTTCCTCGTCGATAACAGCCACCTTGTCTGACTCAAAGTCCATCATTGTCTGGAGAACTTTTTTTAAGGTATCGTCTCTTTTCACGCATATTCCCTTGCGGATATAATGAAAATATACTTCCATTTCCACGCTTCTTTCTCCTCCTAGGAGAATATCGTCCACAGAAATGAAGCCTATAAACCTGTTCTCCTCGTCTACAACGGGATATATCCTGTAATGGAGATATTTTGCAAGCCTGAGAACTCTTTTAGCCGGGTCAGTACACAGAACCTTGG
>CAZJJA010000051.1:0-8282 GCA_964546235.1 uncultured Thermofilaceae archaeon
ATTTGTAATCTCGTCTGGCTCAACGTCCACCTTCCACTTCTCCGGAAAGTCTCTCACAATCAATCGCGCATACTTTATAGTACTCTGTCCACTGTTCTCTACCTCAAGGTTGAACGTTAGAAGATCCCCTGGAGACCCCTCTATGTAAAAGTTTTCTGTAGCGATCTTGAGTTCGTAACTGCCGAGAACAGTTAAGGTAAGTTTTGCCGTAGAGGAGCTCGAAGAACCCACGGCTGTCAGCTTAAAGCTGAAAGACTTGGCCCCCTCGCCCCTCGGTGGTCTAACCTTTAGGAAAAATGTTTTTGTCTCACCAGCGTCGACGAATATGTTTCTGAAAACATTCCCGTTCTCGTCCACAAAGTTGTATGTATAGTTTCCAGGAAGCCCTTCAACCCTAAGTTCTACAAGTGTACCAGTCATTCCAGTGTTTGAAAGTACCAGCTTAAACCTTGCCTCTTGTCCAGGGTAGGTGCTTGCAGTAGCATAGATGTTCTCGAAGGCAAGCTCGTCCGAGCTAGTCTTTACTCTTATCTTCACTATATCTGTCTGGCATATATTGTCCAGGCAGGTTTTTAGCGTGATACTATAGTCTCCTTCTTTAATGTTCTGTGGAGACTTTATGTTAAGAAAGCCGTTAAAACTCGCCTTAGGGTCGAGGCTTATAACGGATACAACTCTGTTCTTCGAGTCTACGAGACTTACGTCCCATCCCTGGGGCGCGCCAATAATATATGCGACGTTGACCCTCCAAGAGGTGGGATTGACCGTAGTAAGAGAAATTTTGACCAACTTGCCTGGAGCTGCTAGAAGATCGTTTACCTCGATACTTGTCAAGTCCTCAGTTATGCCTATAATGTGAAATCCTATCTCTAGAGTATAAGATATGGAGTATTGTACTTCTATCGAAACATTATAGTATCCTTCAACGCCAAGCGGTATCTTGAACCTCAGGATAAAGTTTCTCGAAGAGCCAGATTCTAGGGAAAAGCTAGTTATCTTAAGCCCATCGCTGGTGTACAGTCCAGCCTCCCAGCTGGACGGATAGGCGAGTTCTATCGAGACGACCTCATCAAACGCTCCTTCATTCTTAAATGTCAACGGGATCTCGACCGTGCTGCCCTCTTGTATCTCAAACACGACACCGGGAAGCTCTACACTCACGGCTGGGTCTAGCTCAATTTTTCCTAGGTTAAGTGTGGGCGAAGCCTGAGATGTTGCTACTATTATTTCTTTCTTCGCGTAGCCTTTTGCCTCGAACACAAGCCTATATTCGCCCTTTTCAAGCTGGAGTGAGAAAGAGCCGCTTGAGCCTGTCTTGGTTCTATACACTACGGCGTTTCCCAGATAAGCCTTGATCTCCACGTCTGCTAGAGGCGAGCCTTTCCAATCTGTGATGTATCCGTATACCTTCACTAGTCCCGGTGTGTATTGAGCGCTAACAAGTGGGATTAGTACGAATATTATAAGCAGTGTTATGATAAACGCTCTTTTCAACATCAGTGTTTTCACTGAATAATTAACATATAAACCTTTTTTAATTCAAAATTTTTCAAATACGAGAAATTTTAGTAAAGCATTTTTGACAACACATGTCTATAAAACTAGACACGTGTGTCATGGGGAGAGACCTATTGCAGACATACAAGTTAAAGGTACGCAAAGGAGGACAGATAACCATACCCAAGCCGTTACGGGAACAGCTGGATATAAGAGATGGAGACACCCTGATAGCCTTTGTAGAGAAAGAATACATAGTTTTCAAAAAATTAAAGCTGCCTGAAGGTGTGAAGCCTGTAGGTGAGCAGGAATACAAGAAGATAATAAAGGAGCTTGAAGAGTTGAGAAAGAAATGGGAAGAGTACTTATAGACACAGACGTATACTTGGCCTACATATTCCCACCCTCGAAAAACGTGTTCAGTGCTGTTCGCAGGCTACTAGAGGACATCGAATGCGGAGAAATATACATAGCTCCACATATCATAAAGGAGACTGTAAGGATAGCGGAGAAGCATGGCAGAAAGGAGTTGACCATACAGCTTTTTGGGGAAATCGGACCCTGCTTGACCTTGCTGGAATACGACCAAAATACATCTATTATTGCTGGAAAACTGCTGATAGAAAACCCGAAGCTAAGCCTTCCTGAGGCTTTAAACATAGCTATAGCTGTACAATACCATTTAACAATTGTTTCTGGAAAGGACGTGTATGAGAAGCTTGGTGTAAACAGAACCAGTATTGTCGGTATATAAGGTGTTAAGAGGATGCTATGGTGGAAAAGTTATTACGATACATGTTACAATAACCTCTCTGAGGGTACCGACCTCGAAACCTCTGTTGATATAAAGTTTGACCCGGAGGACAGAATAGTCTATTTCAATAGGGGTATTGAAAGCGTATTTTTGGACGAAATCACGGTTCCCCCTCATGTTACTGTAAAGTCTAAAGAAGGGATCAATGAATTTACATCTGAAGCAACAAGTGAGTTTTACCTTCATATATTACCAGTAGAGTTTCTCATAAACGAGTATAACCCAAAGATAGGAGATGTCTTTACAGGTTCTATATCCACGAATACGAAAGAGGCGCCAAGCTTAATGGACAGTTTTTCGCCGTTCTTTTTGATAAGCCATATCCTGTCGATATTTCGGAGACGATTGTTATAAACACGAGTCCTCAGTATCTTCACTTTTTCTTTCAGGAGGACATTCTTCCAAGGTCAATAAGCCTAGAATTATTTTTCTGACAAGATTATAATTCATAGGGGTCACCTATGGCAGAAGAAGTGTTTGATGCAATATCACACCCAGTCAGGATAAAGATTCTAGAAAAACTAGCACAAAAACCAATGTCATTTGCCGAACTGAAAAGAGAGTTAGGAATCACTAGTAGTGGTAAACTTAACTTCCATTTAAAGAAGCTAGACGGGCTGACCACAATAAACGAAGACGGAAAGTACTGCCTAACTAGTGAGGGTTATGCTGCCTTAAATGCTATTGACGTTGTCAAAAAATATGGGTGGCATCGCAGGGCATACATATTAAACATCCTCGCATGCATTGTTGTCAATGCTTACACCGGGCTCATGCACTTTAAACTATTAGCCATAACATTGCTAGTCACAATTGCATGGATATTGTTCTACACCTACTGGAACGTGAAAAAGAGAGGACTCCACATCTCCATAAACTCTAGTTATCAAAAGAACATAAGATAAGATTTTCTAGATAAGATATTCTATCATTTCTTTTACGAGCTATATGCAACAAGGAATTCATACAGACTTTCCCTAATATCTCCTAGGCATTAAATACTTTTAGGTTATATTGTTTTAAGTATATTAGCTGCGTTAGCGATATTTTCACAGAGGATATGAGGAGGGGTGTAGCAGACTTACCGCTTCATGGGGGGCATGTCTCACCCTGGTTGGCTAGTAGAATGAAGAAGCTTTCAAAGCTTATTGTAGAGCTAGTCATCGACGAGTACGACACGAAGGGATTGTTGGAGAGATTGGCTGACCCGGTATGGTTTCAGGCATTTAGCAACATCATTGGTATGGACTGGGACTCTTCCGGCTCTACGACTGTCACAACAGGCATACTTAAGGAGGTTTTGTCTAGGAACGACTTTGGCGTCTACATGGCTGGCGGCAAAGGGGGAAAGAGTCTAAAGACTCCTGAAGAGCTGAGAAAATATGCTGAGAGAATAAATATTGATAGCAAGCGTCTCATCGAAGTCTCTATGCTTGTTGCAAAGATAGATAACACGGCACTTCAGGACGGATACCAGCTATACCACCATGCGTTCTTTGTTGACGAAAAAGGTGTCTGGGCTGTTGTACAGCAGGGGATGAACAAGAAAAAGTCGATGGCCAGAAGGTACCACTGGTTCTCAGAGACTCTTGAAGTGAAGGTTTCTTCTCCACACAGCGGGATAAGCGGGGTCAGGGAGGAGCTTGTATTAAATACTGTGGATAGGGGTATCGATGAATATAGAAAGACAGTTGTTGACCTTGCACAGGAGAACCCAACAAGCCTGGAGTCGGAGCTAAAAACGGTCCAGATGCTGTTGAAGGGCTATAAACCTCTCACATATTATACCCCATATGATACGAGCATGTTGCGGAGAAAGGCTTACAGATATTTGAGGATAGGTCCGCTGACAGTAAACAAGAAGGCTCTGATCGCGGCCAAGGAATGTGGTCCAAGAAGCTACGTCGACCTTCTAAAAATAAGAGGTATAGGTCCAAGCACTATAAGAGCCCTTTCGCTTATCGCCGAGCTTGTATACGAGACCAGTCCCTCATGGAGGGATCCTGTATCGCATCCACCAGATCCATTCAAGTTTGCATATGCTGTAGGTGGGAAGGACGGAATACCCTTCCCGGTAGACAGGAAGACTTACGACGAGGTTATAGATATGCTCCAGTATCTTATAGATAGAACTAGGGATAAGTATCTCTTCCGAAAACTTGCGAGTTTAACAAAAAATTGGAGTCCGCCTCCCGAAGAAAAGATACCTACATGAGCGTTGAAGTTCATCTGATTTCTTCAACGTTATAAGCGCGCGTTAAAGATTTGAGCAGAATCTTAAATATTTTTGATGGAGGCTTCTCTGTCTGAAACGCCGCGCGCTGGTCTCAACTAAAACAACGCTTCTATAGGTAGCCTATTTTAATTATCCTGGGAAGACGCATGTTTGACGAAAAATATCTCCAGAGATTCTTAGAGGAAAAAGGTGTGAAAGCGAAGATCATGTATGTGGGAGAAGCCGCTACATCTAAGGAAGCCTCCAGGACTGCAGGTGTGAGCATTGACGAAATCGCCAAGACGGTTGTATTCACTTCTGATACAGGGGACATTGTGGCAGTTGTCTTGAGAGCTGATAGAAGGGTGCATCAAAAGAGGCTTTCCAAGCTGCTTGGCTACAAGAAGTTAAGACTGGCAACAGAGGAAGAAGTTGTCAAAGCCACGGGCTATCCTCCAGGAGCTGTGCCACCCGTAGCCCATAGGAAGAAGATCCCGGTATATGTTGACAGGGAGTTGCTTGAGCTTGACATAGTCTATGCTGGCGGCGGATCTACCGAGCATTTGTTAGTGATTTCGCCACAAGATATTGTTAAATTGTCTGAAGCCGTTATTATAGATGTTCCGAAAAAGTGATGTATTATGAGAAGAATAAGCATAACTTTGCCAGAAGAAACTTTTAGAACATTGGAGGAGCTTAGTAGGAAGACTGGTATCACAAATAGGTCTAGGATAATAGCTGACGCGATCATGTGCTTTTCCTCGATGCAGCTAGACGACGAGACAGATTATGCTGGAGCAGTTATAATATATTACAATCACTCGAAAGGGGAGACTACTAAGGCTTTGATGGAGTCTCAACACCATTTTCTCGGAGAAATCAGAGCTACAACACACATACACTTGACACGAGAAAACTGCATAGATGTGCTGACGATTATCGGGAAGGGAGCTGCTATAAAAAAACTCATAGGAGATTTGAGAAAAGTAAGCGGAGTAATTACTGTACAATATTCTCTTGTCGAGTTAACTTAATTTGTATACATATTACATGGTAAAAGATTACTTTGTCTTTTGAATAAAGACGATTTAAAAAATTATAGATTGAAATAAGATATTATCAAACTTGGTATTAGTCCGGCAAGTATTGCTAGGACAACCAGGAGCACTGATGCGAAAACTATCGAAACCTTGCTGGCCTTTATCTCTCTATTCGGCTTTCTTATTGAAAGTGAATAGAACATCTTGAAGTAGTAGCCGAAAGAGAGTAATACGGCCACCGCAAAGATCACTGCGACAACATTATTCGCTAAGAACACACCAGCCAGTGTGAAGGCTTCGCTCCAGAATGTGAGGAAGGGTGGAACTCCAGTTAAGCCCAGTCCTGCTGCAACTATGACGAACTTTTCGATATAAGTGTTAGATAGGACGCCAACAAGTTCGCTGAGTTTTCTTGTACCATATAGGGCTATGAATAGCCCAGATAGTATGAAGAGGGATGCCTTTAAGAATCCGTGTGCCATGATGTGAACCATCGAGAACCTATATGCAAGCTTGTTGCCTATGTTAAGTCCTAGTAGGATATAGCTAACGTTGGCTACGCTACTGTACGCGAGGAGTCTCTTTATATCGTCCTGCATGTACGCCGAAATGTTTCCAACAAACATTCCTATCAGTGCAGATACGACAAGTATCTCTTGAATGAGCGGCTCTGTAGACGCTACTCTCGATATGACCACGGCAGCTGTTTCGATGGTAATGCCTGAAAGAATTGCGCTAGCTGTACTGGGTGCTGCCATGTGTGCGTCGGGTAGCCAGAAGTGTAGTGGGAATGCGGCAGCCTCTATACCGAAACCTGTTATCAATAGTATTTTAGGCAACATGGAAGCTCTGTTAAGGAATTCGAATGAAGTGTATCCTGTTTCGAGGTATACTAGAGCTATTCCCGCGAGCGCGAGAAGCGATCCCGTTCCACACATCATTATGTACTTTAGGCTTGCTTCCACGCTTTCCTTTTTCTTATGGAATGCTGTCAGGACGGCAACCGTGATGCTCATGAACTCCCAGAGGATGAAGAGCCTCAAGAGGTCGGTTGTTGTTACAACCAGATAAGCTGAAGAGGCTAATGCGAATGTTAGAGCGTCGTGGAAGACCTTGTTTTCATCTTTCTCTACTATATCCCATGAAGCTATTGCGGAAGCCAGACCTATGACTAGTGCGGTCACGCCTATTAGCCCGGACACGGATCTGTCGCCGACTACAAGGTAGAATAGTACAGCGTAGGCCGCTAGGGATACCAGTGTGGATCCCATTCTCTCGAATTTTTCTGGTAGGAACGATGTGAAGAGTATAGCGATTACTCCTATCAGCGACCCGTACATAACTTGGATTATAGACACCATCCTATATCACCTCCAAAGAGACTAGAGCAAGGATTAGGAGAAACAATATTATCCACAACACATTCACCGAGGGGATTCCCGTCTGGATTTTTACCACAATTCTTGAGACATTACTGGTGACGAAACGAGCTATGCCTGTATAGACGTCGTCTAGCAGGAAGCCTCTCTCAGCAAGATCGGCTAGTGGATGCAGTGTCTCTCTCACTCTCTTACCATAGCCTGCGCCCCAGAATATCCATGCAAGCGCTAGACCCGATATTGTGCCAACAATAGGCACTATGCTAGCTTCGAAAAGCTCTATCTCGTACTCGAAGAGGCTAGCGGTGGGAGTTAGGAACACTATTCCTATGGCTGTGGCTATTGCAAGCAGTATTATAGGTGTAAGCATGAATGGGTCTTTTTCGTGAAGTTTCTTTTCAGACTTTCCGAGAGCTATCTTGAAGAATAGCCTGAAAATGTACATGGCCGAGACGAAGCTTATGGTGAATGCGAGCGGATACGATATGCTGTGAGGCAGATGTTCCTCTATAAGGCCAAGTATGTGTTCCTTTGTAACAAATCCTGGGAACGGCGGTATTCCAGCAAGGCTTAGAGAACCTACTAGGAAGGCTATAGTCGTAATTTTCAGCCCTGCATTCCATAGTCCACTTATTCCGTCAAGGCTTCTAGTCCCTACCTCGTGTACTATTAGTCCTGCGCAGAGGAAAAGAAGGGCCTTGAATAAGCTGTGTGAGAGTAGGTGGAGTTGCGCATAGATCCAGCCGCCTAGCCCTAGTGCAACGAACATTATGGCTAGGTGGTTAATTGTGCTGTAGGCTAGCACCTTCTTTATGTCGTTCGCGGCAAGCGCGGAGAAGCCAGATATGATTATGGTGATAATCGCGGTCCAAGATATTATCTCTAGGAGTCCAGGAGCACCGGATATTAGAGGATAGAATCTTGAAATCAGGTATACGCCAGCCTTGACCATTGTTGCCGCGTGTATGAGCGCGCTAACGGACGTTGGCCCTTCCATGGCATCTGGAAGCCATACATATAGCGGGAACTGCGCTGACTTGCCCACCGCTCCGATAAACAGCAGCAACCCGACGATGAACGCTAGTTGTCCGCTCAAACCGCTCTCCAGTATATATTGGATGTTTGTGTTGTGTAGATGCAGGATGATGAGGGCTATTCCGAAGAGCATTCCGAAGTCGCCGACCCTGGTAACAGCAAAAGCCTTCAGTCCAGCACGTCTTGCCTCCGGCTTCTCCCACCAGTAAGATATTAACAGTGCGCTACAGATTCCGACTATTTCCCAGAAAATGTAGAGTAACACAACGTCCCCGGCAAGAACCAATCCCGACATTGCACCT
>CAZJJA010000052.1:0-8163 GCA_964546235.1 uncultured Thermofilaceae archaeon
TTTGTCTACAAATTCTAGCTTAAGCCAGTCACTGGATTTTGTCGTCCTCACGTCTTTGAGAGCATATACTTCTGCGCTGACGATCCTATTAGCCATAGGTAGACCTGTATATGGGTTAGAAAGTAGTGCATACTCGTTTGTAGCGTACTGTAATACTGTGTCATATACCCAGTCTGTGCCAGCGACTGGGTTCCATGGGTCTACGAGTACTTCTCTGTTACCCGCCTTGATTGTGCCTCCCTCTCTATCCTTAAATCTCACAGTTCTAGGCCACATAGTAGTGGAGAAACCACCGCTAAGGTCTGCAGCTACATCTACATCCGCTCTTAAGAGGAATGGAGCTAGCTGGTCTACTAGCCATACTCTGACTGAGTCCTTTAGAGCCAGTTCACAGGCCTTAGCCATGAGTTCCTGTCTTTCTTCGAATGTCTTGAAGTCTCTGTTCCATAGTTTCCTGGCAACTTCGTAGAATATTGGGTCTGGTTTGTACGCCTGCCATAGTGGCAGTGGAATTCCTAATGGTGTGTAGAAGAATCCGAAATTGTCAGCGTCATCCCTGCTAACAGCTGTAGTGATCCATCCACCAGTATATATATGCCACTGTCCGTCCGCCGGGTTTCCGAATAGCCATAATGGAGAAGCTTCTCTACTTGACTTATAAAGTCTTTCTACAGTAAATCCAAGCTTTTCTAGCTGGTTAGCAACATAGTCACCTATCTCCTTTCTCTGGTCTTCGATTCTTATTAGGAACTTGATTACTACTGGCTTGTCCTTGTAATACCATTTGCCTTCTTTGAACTCAGCGCCCATCTTTGCCATTTCTTCGAAGATTATTTCTTTACCCTTTTCGAAGTTGTAGCTATACTTGGCTTCGAGTATCTTTATGACATCTATTAGCCTTGCATAGTCTGGGAAGGCAGAGACTAATGGCAGGAATTTGGGTTTGGCCAGTCCGCCCATAATCTCTTCTGCGATATAGTTTCTGTCAACGATATAGTTCATGGCTTCCCTTATTCTCGGGTTGCTGAATGGATTGAACTCGCCGTTTCTGAATTCGGGACCTACAGGATTGAACGTTAACTCATAGTACAGACCATAAGCAAACTTGTAGTTGACGTTTGGGTCTTCTTTAACCTTTTGGAAGATTTGTGGATCACCAACGTCGATGAAGTATAAGTGCATGTCACCCTTGCTTATCATGTCGACTACTTTTGCTGGATCCTGTTCTTTGAAGAATACTACTTCATCTACCCATGGACCCTTTGGTGCAGCGAATAAGAGCGGTGATGCAACCGATAGTATAAAGACCAGTACAATCAATAATGCTAGCTTTGTTTTCATGTTGGATCAAGTTATTTATACTGAGCTAATTTATATTTATTTATTTCCGGTACCGTCTTGATTTAATTTATAATCAATATTTTTAAAAAATGAAAACTTTTTTAACTATATATTTTTCGACAATAATCGAATCCATAAGAATAGATATTCCATTATATAGAGAGAGACAAATCTTTTTACTATTGAAAAATAGGGTTTATTTAGGTGAAAATTTTTGGTGAAGAGGGCATTATTTCATGCTCCTACATTGAGACAAACTCTGTTTTTTGCTTTATTATTAATCATAGTGCTTCTTCTCTTACATCATTCTACATTTATTACTTCACAACCTTCTGTTGCACCGAAAATCAATATTCTTAGTGTGGAAAAGCAAAACACAACAACAGTGTTTGCTGGATATCTTCGAAAAGGGTTTCTACAAATTCCACTCTATGGGTACATTAAAGAAGGTGGTATGAAAGCCTATACGACTGGCGAAATTTACGGGCTTATAAAGAAAATTAGGGTTTTTGGAAACGTAGCTATAGCTACTGGAAACATTTATAGCTTTAAGACAAAAAACATGGCAATGCTTGTATCAATATTATTTTTAGAGGAAAACAAACCTCCCATAAATCTTATAGTTTCATCGTGCGATAATTCCTTTGCATCTGACGCTCTGGTAGACGGAGATAGTCTAATAGTTGTAGGCTATACCTATTGTACATTAAATGAAACCACAGGTACTGTAGTTCACCAAGTTGCTGGATATAAGTTTATAAGTGGTAAATCTGGTGAGAGTGATATTATTTTTCTAAAGTTTGATCTCAAAAACCTATCTCTAGTTGATTTTAAGCTTATAGGTAGTCCTAGCTTTGACGATATACCAACACTAGTACTTAAACGCAGAAACTTATATTACGTTATCGGAGAGACTTGGGCATATAATGTGTCCCAGGCAGACATATTTGTCGCAATATTAGACCAAGACTTTAACATAGTTAGGAATTTTGCTGTAGGCGGGGCTAGCTACGAAACACCCTTTGATGCAATATTCTTGGATGATGATTTACTTATAACAGGGTTCACCACTAGCGGTGAAATGGGTGATGAAGGATTTGCTGTTCTATTATCGAAAATAGGCAATATAAAGAAATCCATCCTTTTAAGTTCAAAGGGAAACGATCATCTTCAATACGTTTCAGTAACTGAAAATGGTAAAAAAGTGATTATAAGTGGTAACGGTGAAATTGATGAAGACAAAAGTGACTCGCTACTCATAACATTAAACTCTGCTGACTGGAACATTGAAAAATTCGAGCTAGTTCGAGCCATTCCAGACAACGACACACTTATCTTCATGTCTAAAGATGGCAAACTGATCATAAGAACTGGAAGATTAAGACTTGTTGATCTAGCCGATAAGGTAGCTTATTGCTTAAGCACTAATTGCAGTGACTCACAGATAGTTTTTCTCGATGACAGAAAAGAATCAAATATATTTTTAAAGAAAATAGCTTCATGGAGAACATCCTACAATATTTTGAAAGAAAAGTCTCTTGCCGGAAATTTACATGTAGACACAATGCCATCGACGCCTTATAATATTAAACTAGCAAAATCTAGCGTTAGCATAAAGGAATCAATATTTCAGAGACAAATAGACTGGAGAAAACGTTTAATACGATCTCTCGAACAGAATGTTCCAATCTTGCTTATACTACCTATACCTGTAGGCTTTGTTATTGTATATATTATAGCCAAGAGAGGATCTCGTTCAGAACATCATTGAGGCCTGGAATGCTATTGGCTATTTTTTTGGCTTCAGCCAGGCTTGAGTCTGCTATCTCTTTTACGTCTTTATAACAGTTATCTATGTATCTTTTAGCTTGAATATATGTAGATAATAAGTCGGAGAATTTCGCTATTTTTGATTCAAATGTTTTTTGTTCGAACCATTCTATCAACAATTTTTCTATAGCATTATCTAACCCCGTTTCAGTCAATGCTGTTTTTTCAAGCTTATCCTTCCGTGAACCTAGAATTATGCTCGAATACCTGGGTATATCTCCTGTTTTTCCTTCAATCAAGTCGTGAACTAGAGCTATGGTAGACGCCTTATATGGGTTCACGTTAAGACCTTTTTCTCTCAGTTTGCTGGATACGATAAGCGAGATTATGGCTGCTTCCCAGGAGTGCTGGCTTACAGTTTCTCCTATGGCTGGCGGTACTCCCTTTAGCATCCAACCTGTTCTGACGAGGTTTTTTGCCGCGTTTATCAGGGAGAATATTTCTTTCATTGAGTTTTACATATGTATTTGTTGCTAAAAATGTTTAGCCGGGCATCCTTTCATCCCAACCCGTTCGGGTCAGTCGGGATGCGATCCTGCCGGCATTTAGTTAATTATTGTTGTTTAGTAATTAATTTTTCTTTTGGAAGAAAAATTCCACAAAACATAACATAGTGAAAACATTACTATCATTTGGAGTTTATTATGTCACTTGACG
This sequence comes from uncultured Thermofilaceae archaeon, assembly GCA_964546235.1. Taxonomy (GTDB): domain Archaea; phylum Thermoproteota; class Thermoprotei; order Thermofilales; family Thermofilaceae; genus JALVKT01. The sequence goes on from CAZJJA010000052.1 coordinate 3,829, forward strand.
AGAAGGATAAAAAGATAATCAGCATATTGCTGGAAAATGCGCGTCTACCGTTTACCGATATAGCTAAGAAGCTAGGCATAACAGATGTTGCAGTAAAAAAGCGCTTAAAGAAGCTGGAGAAAAACGGTGTCATAAAGAAATACACTGTGATTGTTGACCCTTCAAAGCTTGGATATCAGGACGTTGCTCTTGTAGGCGTTGACACAGAGCCCGATAAAATCCTCGAGGTGGCAGAGAAACTTTCTGAGAAAGAATATTCTCGTTTCGTATATCTGACGACAGGTGATCATATGATTATGGTGGAGATATGGGCAAAAAACAATACTGATTTGATGAAGATTATAAAAGAGATAGGCTCTTTACCAGGCGTCAAAAAGGTTTGTCCAGCCATTATTCTCGACCAGATAAAGTAGACCCGTTCATCTTTTTTGTAGAAATTTCAAATAAATGCACTGAAGCCTTAGCTTGTTATAGCCTCCTTTCACAGTTATTGCTCCTTTGTTTTTTAGTTCTCCTATCTTTTTTCCCAGCTCTTTCTCGCTCATTCCAAGTTTAACAGCTGCTTCGGCGAGAGTTTTGTTCGCTGCTATTGCATTGATTATTTCCCAGTCTTCGTCGGATAAAGTTTTGGGGTTCCCTGAGAATATTTCCAAGAAGAATCTAGTTAGTGATTTTTCCAATAGTGCTTGAAGCTCTTCTGGACCCAGAAAAACAATATAATCTGGGTATAAGAGCGTCTCTACGCTAAGTTCTTCAGCATATCTTTTTGCCGAATCATCTGCAAATCCTCTACCTATGATCAAAGGTTGCGCGTTTATGAGCCTGGCGTTTGAAAAAGCTTGTCTTATATCTGTAACAGAGATTCTTCCCGACTTTATCTCCACCGCATAGGTCTTGCCGTCTTTCTCTGCGATAATATCTATCTCAGCCAACTTTATACCATCTCTTTGTACAACGTATCTTCTTTGTTTAACTTCATACCCCTTAAGCTCTAAAACGAATTCTGCCAACATCTCCGACCATAAACCTCTCGCCAAGTCGACACCTAGATATAAAACGCAAAAGAGTATGTTAAAGGCTATGAGGATCGAGATCATTGAGTTTGAGAGCAAAGGTAGAGGAGCCTACGATGTTACTCCCTTAATAAGAGAAAAAGTTAAGGAATGCCTAGAGGGGCTCGCGATAGTATCTGTTCTGAGTCCTCTTACGAGCATTATTACGATCGAGTATGAGCCAGCTCTTCTCTCAGATCTTGAGAAATTATTAGAGAAAATACCGAGTAAGAATTCTTTCATAAAAAATAGCGTATTTTCCAAAAGTTTAGTTATTCCAATTATAGAGGGTGAGCCAGAGCTGGGTTCCTTTCAGCAAATAGTCTTGCTTGATTTGAACTCTGATAAAGGTACCAGAAAAATAGCAGTCGGTGTTATCAAGCAATGAAGATCTCAACAAAAATAGTTAAAATAAAAACCCATGGACCCAACAAGCTTTTCGATATAACGGATCCTCTAAAGAGCTTTTCTAAAAATATAGGACAAGGCATTGTTAACATTTTCTCAAAGGGCTCAACGGGAGCACTTGTTCTACTGCCTCGAAAAAAGGAAATAATTGAACAATTTGAAGAAGACCTATGGGACTTAGTTGAAATATATGGATGGCGTCACCCAGGGAACGCATATGCACATCTTCGCTCCACCCTTATCGGAACGAATCTAGTGTTATTAGTAGAAGAGGGTGAACTTTTAATTCCAGAAGACCACGGCGTGTTTTTTGTCGAAAACCAACCCTATATAATGAGAGAAAGAACTATAATTTTCACTGGAATTTTAATGAGCTAAGCTTTTTGAATATATGTCGGTCGTCCCAGAACGCTGTAAAGCACCTCTTCCATAACCTTTTTCGCTTCTTTTGCTTTACTTCTTCCGATAAGACCGCCCGTCAAGAATGACCTAGTCTCGCTTGAAGATAATTCTACGATAATATATGCTCCTTGCTGGTAAACTGTTATAGTTGCATCACCTTCCCATAGAATAAGACCTCCCTTCTTGATTTTAATGGTGTAAGGACCGGGTTGCTCAAAATTTATGCCACGCTGATAAAGGACTTGTGCTATGCTTGATATAACGTATCCAGGGGTCCATCCAGGGAGCTGGTACCAAAGGTACTCTTTTCCCAAGATGCTTCTCCCTTTCTATGTAATATCTGATCGTTTAAAACTGCAAGCTTTTACTGTATTTGGCAAACCTTAGATGGATTTTCGTTCCATATGCTAGCGAACATTTCTCTAGCCGTATCTATACTTAATGTTTCTTCCTTATTTGAAGGAGTTAGATTCAGTCTGATTTTTGCAATTGAAGGCTCAAACCTCCAGAGATGATATTTCATAAATGTTTCAAAGTCTGATACATGACTATACAGGCGTCGATAGCTTCTTTTGAGAACATAGTGGATAAGCTCCTCGTTTTCAGTGGCCTGTTTTTCAGAGACCTTCAATTCATATAAGCTACGATAAGGACAGTATTTACATGAAACTCTAGGCAATCCTTGCTTGTAGTGAGGGTGTATCAATCCTTCTCTGTGGAGTATCTCTGAGACATCGAGTAGTGATAAATCGTATACCAAGTTAATTGTTCTTCCCTCGATGAAAGTGTTTTTTCTTTTCATTTCTGAAAGCCTTTTCATACGTTTTCCTGCTTCTTGCATTCTGTCGCCTTTAGCCTCAAAATCCGCCCTTAATTCTTTTTTGGCGGATCTAAGAGCCCTCGTCTTTAAATAAGTACACCATCTTAGCCCCCTTCTAGGCAACCCTTCCCGTAGGAGATAAAATAACGCTCTCTTTCTATCAACTTCAACTACCCTTAGCTTTACATCAAGCTTTTCGGCTATTTTCTCTACAAACAATATATTTTCAAAAGGTTCCAGAAATGGAAAATGAACATATACTGCCGTGATTTTGAAGTCTATAATTTCCCTTATATACGTCAGAAGAATGAGGCTAGCAGTACTATCCTTTCCACCGCTTAAATCAACCATAATATGCTTGTCCTTCAAAACATTCCTGTATCTATTTGTGAACTCCTTTATCCGCTCTTCAACATTCATCAGCATACAATCTTTGAGAATCATTGGAGACTCATACATTGCCTTATAAAAGAAATTATCGTCATCGAACAGAAAACCTCTGTCGCCATCCCAGAGAAATACCCTTTTATCCCCATTAAGGTCATAAATTTCTACAAAATCGGGCAGCGTTCTAATGCACGATCGGATCTGAGCATCCGCTATGACAGGATAACACTCCATCATAAGTAATCTAGCCCAAAATTCTAGAGAAAAATAAAAAATAATTTGTTAAAGCTCGACATTTACAGCAGCCTTGAGGGCTGCTTCAACCATTTTTACTTCGAGCTCCTCTCTTCCTTCAGTTAACTCACTCCCAGAAACCATGTTGTCGACTACCAATGCTAATCCTCCCGTCTTGAAGCCTCTAAGCCTTCCAAGCCCGTAGAGTATTGCTGCTTCCATCTCTAGGATAGTTATTCCTAGCTTAGCCCAACGCTGGGAATGCTCTTCAACCTTGTGGAAGGCATCATGCGACAGTGAGAGGCCTCTCAGATATTTTAGTCCAAGACTTTTAGCGGCTTTTTCTAACTCTATGACAACTTCTGGTGTCGCACATGTGGGGAAAGCCGTGTTACCGAAATACATTCCAAGGGTTCCTCCCTTCTCGTAGGCAGCCCCCTCTATGATGACCACGGTTCCAGACTCTGCTTCAGGAACAAGTGCGCCGCATGTACCAGCCCTTATTATAAGCTTTGCTCCAAGCATAACAAGCTCTTCAAAAACAATTGCCGCAGAAGGAGCACCGATACCATGTGTTGCAAGGGTTACTGGAACACCTTCATACTTACCAGTAACAACCAAATATCCTCTATGAGTGTTGACTACTCTTGCATCTTCCAAAAGCTTAGAAGCTTTCTCAACCCTTCCAGGATCACCCATTGCTACAATACGTTCAGCTATATCTTCAGGATTGGCAAGAATATGGTATACCTTTTTTGAGAGTGGATGCTTCAGTGACATTTTGTATCCAAAAAAGAATCAAAAAAGGCTTCAAAATATTTAATTGATTTTGCAAAACTTATGCGCTTAATTTTACAAAACTCAAGAGAAGAATTGGTTGCTCTTCAGGATGAAATTGATGCGTTAGACTATTACCTTGAATTAGAACAATTAAGGCTGTCAAATAAATTTGTTTACGAGATCAATATTGATAAAAATATAGATACGGAGTATATCGGTATTTTACCAATGATTATCCAGCCTTATGTAGAA
>CAZJJA010000053.1:0-8152 GCA_964546235.1 uncultured Thermofilaceae archaeon
TTAGTCGTGTCTAGAATGATAATAATCCATAGTCTTCCCATACGCCCACCTGAGACAGACGTAGTAGAAAACCCCAGACATCAGAATCAATGCTGTAACATAGCTCATGCTAGTTAGAGAGACTCCTAAGTCAAAATTTACAGATAAAAACACCACTGAGAGAGCGAGGAAGACGAAACACGTTATACATAGGACGTAGAGAGTCTTATTTACATTCACCCTTATCCTCCGTCTCCTAGAAAGAAGCTTTCCAACAAGAATCATGGGTAGAATATAGAATAAACCTAGAAGCAAGCTCGCAACAGTTCCAGCAAAATAGACTCCAAGGGTTGGGTTATAATCAATCACAGGCTGTGAGACCCTTGCAGTTAATGCAAGGCTTCCTATCAATGGATATAGCAGAATCTTCATGACAGGCTTTAGCCACGGATTTTCATGCATATATTCAGCTACAGCCGGGCTCCAGCTATAATAGAAGGCGTTGAAAGCTCTGAAGAACATTGTGCCCGGGTATGTCTTCAAAACGATGTTATCTCTAAAGCTTCTCAGGAAAGATACCTCGGGAGCCACCTCTGAACCGTAAGTTGATGTAGCGACGATGCACTTCTGTTCCTTAACGATGACTGTGAACGTGTCTACCGCCATCTCGCCCTTAGAGGTTGTTCCTTTCACGACAACCGTAAAGGTGCCTTTAGAGGAACCAGCGTTTATAGTCAAGATGGAGGTCGCCGGCGGTGTCACCAATGGAGGGTTAAAGCTATAGCTCGCGTCGCCAGGCAGTCCTTGCAGCTCTAGTGACACGGGTTCAGATTTTCCACTGGTCTTCTCAAGCTTTATCGCAAGTGTTACAGATTCTCCCTGATTAACCTCAACGGTCTTAGGCTCCACACTTAGAGAGAACTTAAACGGTTCCTCGAAAATTTTCAGCTCGATGTTTGCGGTTTTCGTTACACTGCTGTCCTTCGACTTCGCTTTCAGCACCAGTAAGAACGAGCCAGTCGTGTTTCCAGCGTTTATGGTGAGAGTTGTAGAGCTACCGACAGATATTGTCTGCGAGCCGAAAGTTGCCGTGGCATCGCTAGGCAGTCCTTCAAGCGAGAGTTCTAGGTCTTCTGGGTCCCCAGACAAGTGGTTTGTAGAAATCTGGATGTTTGCTGATTCTCCAGTTCTCAAGCTGATCTGATTCTTGTTAACGTTTACGCTGAAATCGAAGGGTATTTTCGAAACGGTGATAGAGAGTGTTGTTTCGGACTGTATTCCTTGGCTTTCGCCTTGTAAGACAACCTGGTAGTTTCCTGGAGCGACGCTTGAATCAACGTTGACCCTCACTCTTGTAGAGGATCTTGGCATAACTTGACTATTCATTATTTGGACGTTGAAGCCAGAGGGAGCATTTTTTACGCTGAGAGAAACTGGGAAACTAAATGATCCTATGGGAACAACTAAAAGGTCGGACTCGCCAGCATCACCAGCTACAACGTCTATGTGTGTTGGAGAAAACTGGAGATTAAAGCCTCCCCCGGCCGTCACTTGAACTGTTATCGTTTTTGTGACTGATACAATCGTAGAGCCGTCTGTCGAGGCTTTTCCTTCGGCTCTTATCTTCAACTGATACGTGCCAACGGGCGTTGTAGATGAAGCGGAAATTGTGATTATTGATGAGAACGTGGCATGATTGGATTGTTCCGGGTTAAATGAAACAGCTAAACCGCTATCGCTGGGGAAGTCTTGTACAACCTTTATCTTTATGCCGCTAGAGGTATCGATGACCTGGGAATCAATGTTAAGGTTGAAGCTACGGCTTTCTCCCTGCTTAAGCTGGACCTGGGTCTCACCCAACGATAGGGCTATTTTTGGCTCACGGTATTTTATCAATATATAAGGCTTGTATGCGCTATTAGAGTCCTTTGAATAATATCTTGTGAGTCCATAGGTTGAGCTTACCCCGGAGAGCATCAAACCATAATTCTTTGTCGGATTCGCCTGCCAGTACTTGTAAAGCTCGGTTATATCGACTTCATATTTGGTTTGGGGTCCATCGCTTTGCTTAACAACGAAATAACCATAACTGCCAGAAAAATTATGACCATCCAAAATATAATCGCCTCCTGGGTTATTCCAAGGCTGAGAATTGCTACGCTGGTTCCACGTTACCTCATTTTCCTTCCACGAATTGCCCATCTTAAGTACATATATGTTAAGTGAAGGACTTTCTATGTTATAATGTCCGTATGCATATAGGACAAGCTTTACATTTAAGATCTCGTATTTCTTGTTGAGTGTTGGGAACAAGAGAAGTGTTCTTGAAATATATGTTGTACCATCACTATGATAGAATCCTGCGGTAATTATAGTTGAGTCTCCATACTTCTTGTCTGGATAATGGTTGCCGAGTGTTGCATCCATTAAGGGAGCGACCTTTATTGTTTTTATATTATTCATTGCATGAATGTTTTTGCTGATTGTTATTCCAATAATCGATAAAATGAGTATCGTTATCGTTATATATGTTATACTCTTTTTCATAAACTTCTGACCATGTAATAATCATGTTTAGCTTTTATTAAATCTTATCTCAATTTTTTGAAATTTTTATAAAAAAATATTTTTAAAAAATGTATATCACTATTAAACCACATATAATATAGATTTTTACATTAAAAAATTAGTCCAATAGTGTATATCATAAGCTATTGAAAACTTATAAAAACGTTGAAAAACGTCATAGAGGGTTAACCACTACAGTAAAACCATACCCTAATACATCCTTTCTTATCCTATTTTCTGAGAAAAGATGTCGTCAGTCTTATCCAGAGAAGAAATAATCGGGAAAATTGTTATTGACGCGTCTGGCAACGAAGTGGGAAAAGTCTCCGACATAGGAGTAAGCCTAACTGGAGAAGGAATACTAAAGGTTCAAACATCTACAGGAGAACAGGTAGACATACCAATGACAAGAGTACAGGCAATAGGAAAATATGTTATCCTAAAACCTGAGATTCCTCCACCTCCCACTGCGCAGCCTTTACCGCAACAATCTCCCCCACCCCCGCCTCCTCCACAGCAGGAGGGCTTCAAAATACCCTTTCTCTCAAAACCGCCGCCCCCTCCACCGCCATCATCTGGAATGAAAGTCTGTCCTAGGTGTGGTGCAACGAACCCGCCTGACGCTAGATTTTGTAGAATGTGTGGAGCACCGCTACAATAGTCGGGTGTTGAGAGTATGTTCGGGTGGAAGGGGATAGCTGGTGGGATTGTGGCAAGCATAGCTACGTTAGTGGTAGGTTTCCTATTATTGACTGCAACGTCAAGACTTGACTATGGAGTATTTGTGATAGACGTGTTGGTGGTATTAATAGTGGGCGGTGTTCTAGGGTTTTTATACGGGATCATTGACAAATTGCTATTCTTCGTAAAACGAAGCAATAGAGCGGAGATATTTGTGATCATTATATCTATTCTATTAGCAGTTACTGGAAAGGGTTCACTACTTGTCGGGCAGGGATTATACAATTTTCTTTTAGGCTATATTTCAGTTCCACTTTTAGGAGACTTTATTGTTTCATTGATCTCTTCCATTTTCTGGTGTGTTCTCATGATAGGCTTCTATACTCCTCTATCGGGTCTAGGCAAAAAGAAAGAGAAACCTTCAATACTTGGTCTTGAGGCAATACCTATATCCTCGAAAAAAGAGTCGAGTCTCAACTTTATTTTAGGACCCGTAAAGAAAACATTCCAGGCAAAACCCGCACAACAAGTACCACCTGGATATATAGTATGTCCTTATTGTGGCACGGTAAACGAGCCTGGCTCAAGATTCTGCAAGAATTGTGGCCGTCCACTAGCTCGGGTTTGACGGTATCAGTTAAACACACTATATATTTTTGAATTTCATGTCTACTACTTGATCAGAAATGCAGACACCTCCACCGGGTCCTTACCCGGCTAGACCAACACAACAGCAACAGGAGTATCTTAAGAGAGAAGACGTTGTAGGGAAAAAGGTTATTGATGGAAAAGCAAACGAAATGGGAGTAGTAAAAGATATTGCGTTCTCAACCCGAGGAGAAATAGCTTTTCTTGTTGAAAAGAAAGATGGAAGCATGGAAACTGTGCCTTTAAGCAAGGTTGAGCGAATAGGAGAATACATTGTTTTATATAAAGAGATGGGACCGATTGGACCTGGACCAGTACCTCCGGGGCCAGGCGGACCGGTGCCACAGCCAGAGCCGATTATATGCCCTCAGTGTGGGTATCCGAATCCCCCTGGAACAAAGTTCTGTCAGCGTTGTGGGGCTAAGCTTCCAGAAAAGAAGAAGGGATTGTTTGGTTTTAAGATTTAAGGTACTCTGAAAATTTTCTATTTTTTCTCTTGATTAACATGTTTCATTAATCACGTTAAGGGCTTTTTCCATTAAAGATTTATTTTCAAATTTAGTATAGATTTGGCATGCTTTTTGAGCGAGTCTGCAAGCCTTCTTTTTATCCATCGTTGCTGAGAGAAATGAATGGAAGAGCAGACATCTAGCATAGTGGTACTTGTGTGTTTTCTCGAGCTTAGATGCAGCTATAGTAAAATAGTAGTCGGCTTCTCCGAGGTTACCTTGAAGCGTGCTTAATCGAGCTTTAACAAATAGTATGCGTCCCTTAAGGCTAGGTTCTCGGTCTAAAATTTCTGAGAAGTTTTTCTCTACATAGTTAATCCTTTCAGACGTTTTTTCAGGGTCTGGTAGAGAAACATAGACTTCAGCCATATCTATAAGGCTGGAGGCCTTAACATAGCTGTAAGAGGCGATGTCTGCTGTCTTGTAGGCTTTTTCGAGAAATATTAATGCCTGGTCATGTTCTCCTAGATTATATAATATGTATCCTTTATCATTGTAAGCTACAGCTAGATTGTATAGAATAGGCGTCTTGAGATAGTTCGATATAGCTTCATCAATGTGTCTAAGAGCTAATTCTAATTTTCCACATGTCTCATAGATAATGGCCAAAAAGTGATGAGCATATGCTTTTTCGTGATAACTCGATGCTAGTGATAAGTATCTGGTAGCTACCTTCTCTGCCTTTCTTATATTACCAGCTTTGTGTAACAGCCATATAAGTGTTACAAAAAATCTACTGTCAAGAGGGTCAGCCCAATTTTCTGCCGCAAAAAACGCCTTATCTAAATATTCCAAGTATTTATCGTCTCCCATTTTAAAGAGCTTGAATGCTAGACCCACGAGAGCCCTTAGATAAACTATTTTATCCTCGGCTAGCTGAGATTCTGATAGAAGGTTTTCTAAAAGCGTTATAGACTCCTTTCCATCCATAGCCATAGCCCTGTTGTATACAAGAAGAAGCCGATAATGTGAAGGGAGCTTGGCGTAGGGGATGGAGTCTAAAATTTCCCTGTATAGCATGTGATAATTTTCGGGGATCGCGAGATTCATTTTTCGAGCTTCTTCAATAACTTCTAGAGCGGCTACATAATCTTCAGCCTTAAATAAATGATAGAAAGCTCTGAACACGCTTTCTCCACTCATCTGATCCAAAAGGATCTGGGCCAATGCCTTATGGTATCGCTTTGTCTTTTTACTCTCATTTCTTTCAATGAAACTTTTAAGTGCATCGTGAATTATCACGCTGTCTCCTATGATCTGGATAATACCTTTACGTGCCAGTTTTCTCAAATATATATCGACACCACCTATACGAGCTATAGACTCTACTTCCTTTATAGTAGGAGTACTTAAGAACACACTGGCCGCTACTAACGATTCGTATTCATAGGCATCTAGTGTTTTTAAGATCTTTCCAATTATACCGTCAAGAACTCCTCTCTCTACTACCTCCTTTGGATTGAAACCAGCGGAAACAAGTTTACCTAAGGCAACTATCATAGCTGGATAGCCCATAGTTGCTTCGTATACCCATCTGTACGTTTCTTCGTCTAGCTCAACTCCGATAAGCTTTAACAAAGCCTTGGTATCCTCAAATGATAAACCTGAGAGCGGTAACAGGACGCCTTTCTCAGGTACTATCTCGGGTGGTTCTCGTGAGAGGACAAGTAATTTCCCCTTTACCAATAGTTTATCAAGACTGTAGAGGAATTCGTATATAGGATCCTTTTCTGCTATTTTGTGAAAGTCGTCCAGGACAACCATTCCTTCAAGTCTGTTTAGAGCTTCTGCGACCAGCGGAGCTAGCCTACCCGGTCTGGCCCCAGCTTCAAAGGTTTTAAGTAAGTCTTTTTCTCCTTGATCGGCGAAAAATAGACAAAGTCTCCTTATTATCTCATCGAGCAGGGTTAATTCATTGGAGTTGATCCAGAGTGTTTTCCCTTCATAGATTTTAGCTATTATCGACGCTAAGGAGGATTTTCCAACCCCCATAGGCCCCCAAACAAAGCTGACACCAAACGTTTTTTTCAAAAGTTCAATTTCTCTTATCCTATTAACGAATGGAGAAGGATCAGGTATAGGGTCCGAGTATCTAGTTGACAGCAAATATCTCTCGCTTCCATCACTCATCACAACCTTCACATTGCCTGTCGAGAATGAGATGGTTATGTTCTTTGTCTTGAGCCTATACATTTTTACGTTTTTCTCGCCAATCCTTATCCAGTAGCTCTCGACAAGGTTTGCCTGCTCGAGATCCTTCAAGTTTCTGACAACAAATGCCTCGCTTTTCCCCAGTAGTCCAGCTAATATTCTCGGATACTTTGGTCCTGTGCTTAACAAAGCTAGAATGTTTATGTTTATTGGTTTTGATAAGATCTTTATAATGTCGATGCTTTTGTTTTTCATGAATCTTTAATTATATAAACCCTGTAGGACATATAAGTTTAATCTGTTAACTGTCGATAATAAATGAATTATGGAACATAAATCGGCAAACAAATATATAACGTATTAAATATTATCGATAAATACAATACATGACATAATTGAAATGAGAAGCAGTGAAGCACGTCGAAAATCTCACCGAAAACTGGAAACTTAAATGGTTCCCATTTGGACATGCTGAGGGACAACATCTCCCAGACTACGACGACACCACGTGGTTGGACGTAAAAGTTCCCGGAGAGGTGCACGAAAACTCCTGAGGAGAGACCTGATTAAAGATCCATATTTCTCAAAAAACATTGAAGAAAGAGAATGGGTCGAAAAGGTTGACTGGTGGTATAGAACAAGGTTTTACGCTCCAAGAGAATGGTTTGGAAAACGGGTAGAACTGTACTTTGAGGGACTCGACACCTTCGCCACTGTCTGGCTTAACGGCGAGAAAATATACGAATCCGAAGACATGTTTCTACCAGCAATAATCAACATCTCGGACAAACTCATGTATGGCAGAGAAAACGTTCTAGCTATCAGGCTGGGAGCACCACTTTTCGAGACAATAAGACGAGCAAAACCGTTTAACGAGAAAAATCTCTTATGGAATGGCACCTACGCCAGGCTTTATGTGCGAAAGGCACAATATCAGTACGGCTGGGATTGGGCGGCAAATTTTCTCACAGTCGGGATATGGAGACCTGTTTATATAAAGGTCTACGATCAGGCTGTAATAAGAGACGTGTATGTTTGGACAAAGTCCCTATCGGAAGAAAAGGCGGTTTTAGGGTTTAAGATAGAGGTGTTCTCACTCATACCGTTCGAAGCAACTTTTGATGTGTTGGGAAAATGCGAGGACAACCGCTTTGAGAAGACAATATACACAAAGATAGGAGCGGGGGCCAACACAGTAGAACTTGAGGTAGAAGTCGACAAGCCGAAGATCTGGTGGCCACACGGCTACGGTCCCCAAAACCTCTACAACATTTTGGTGATGCTTCTCGAAAAGGACAAAGTTGTCGACGTCTACGAGCTACGTACAGGCATAAGAACCGTAGAGTTGGTGACAGAGTCCAGCGAAACCCCTAACGGGAAGGTATTCTATTTCAAGGTAAATGGCAGAAAAGTCTTCGCTAAGGGAGCCAACTGGATACCGGCAGAACTTCTCATATCTAGGCTGACCAGGGACAGGTACGGGGAGCTACTAGAGCTTGTTGTTGAAGGAAACCACAACATGCTCAGAGTCTGGGGAGGAGGGCTCGTTGAATACGACGAGTTCTACCAGCTCTGCGACGAGCTAGGCATAATGCTCTGGCACGACTTCCAGTTCG
>CAZJJA010000054.1:0-8126 GCA_964546235.1 uncultured Thermofilaceae archaeon
AGAGCTTCCATCCTCTACCAGTTTTTTCAACTTTTTCTACAACAATTCTTCCGACTTCTCCTGTCCTTTTAACGTGAGTCCCAGTACAGGGCATGGCGTTTACTCCATGAATATCGACTATCCTGTACTGTTCTGCCTCAGGTAGGCGTCCAAGGTTGGGCGCATTATATATAGCGCTTTTTAACTCGTTTCTGCTTACATATTTGACCTGTACGGGTAGGTCTCGCGCAACGACTGCGTTGGCTATGCTAAGTATTTCCTCTACCTTTGGTTTTTCGTCCAGCCCGTATTCAAGGTACGCCCCAGGCGACCCGTGGAAGGCCGAGAGCGTTTCTACAAGTCTTCCGCGAACCTTTGCCACAGCATAGTCTAGTATGTGTCCTGCTGTGTGGAGCCTCATTACGAGGTATCTATGGCTCCAATCCAGCTTCAGAGTGACTTCTTCTCCTTTTTCGAAGAGGTATTTTTCCCGGAAAGAGCCGTAATGCAGCAGTTCTCCTCCCTTAACTATGACCTTCTTTACATCATACGTTTTGTCTTTGCCCGAGATTTCTCCTCGATCGCTTGGCTGTCCGCCATGCAAAGGATGGAAGATTGTTTTGTCCAGTACTATGTATGCTCTCCTTCCCTTAAGCTTCTTAATTTCAACAATATTCGCTTTTGCTTCACGTAAATAAGAGTCTAACAGGTATAGTTTTTCGGTCATTATATTCAAATTATAATTATTATGCAAATGAATCAAAAGTATTCGCTTTTCCCTTCAGTCTTTCATCCATTCTATCATCATTGCCTTTCTAAACTTTCAGTTCTTTGCACCCTTATATTGCACGCGATTATTTTATCTCGTTATCTTGATCTCCCGCATTTCCTCAAGATACCTCTTCCCAGGACCTTCGAGGAAATGTTTCCTAGCAGGCTCAAGTATTCTGATAAGCTCCCTGGCCACTGCCTCTTTGAGGTCGAGAGGATGTATCTCTTTGGCGCTGAAGGCTTTTTCTAGGTCTTCGTACTTCTCGAAGACTTTTTTCTCGCCTGTCTTTTTGTTTACTATCTCGAAGGGTTCTTCCAGGTTCCTGAATACTATGTATTTTGCTATCTCTAACACTGGGTTGAACTCTGTTTCTCCTGCAGGACAGAATGCTTTCTTGATCTTCCTCCTTATTTCCTCCTCGGTGTCGTGTATAAAGATGGCTGTCTTGGGCTTGGACTTGGACATCTTGACGTCTATTACCGTGTCAGCGAACAGATCCTTTTTGCCCGACTTCTTTGCCTCGATGAGCTTCTTCCAGGAGTCCATGTCGAGCTGTAGTCCCGTGAGGAGGTGGTGGTGGATTGCTATAGGCTTGTATCCGAACGCCTTTTCTCCAATGTCGATCGCTATTACGTGTGCTTTTCTCTGGTCTGTTCCGCCGTGGGCGAGGTTTACCTGAAGGCTGAATATGTCTGCCACCTGCATAGGGACGTAGAGTAGCTGCGCGAAGTCTATTCCGGCTTCCTCCTTCCTGCCCATTATGGTTATTGATCTTTTAACCCTGGAGAGGGTGGTGTTCATAGACACCTTAAGCACGTTGGTAAAGTAGTCCACTCCCATCTTCTCGTAGAGTTCTGACGCCATAATGAACTTTGTCTTGTCGGGGTCTCCGCCAGTCATCTTGATGCTGACTTTGAGGGCTTCTTTGAAGTATCCGCCACCAACCTTCTTTATGAGGTCGAGGTCTCCGCCAAGTTTCTTGTTTATCCAACTATGATAGTCCGCCAGCAAAACCTGGGTCTCCACGCCTGCCTTTTGTAGATCAGAGACTTTCTGCATGCACATGAGTCCTGTTCCTAGGTGGACGAAACCAGAAATCTCGAGTCCTATATAGTGTTTAAGGCTTATTCCGTCTTCAAGGGCTTTTTTCAGCCTCTCTGTGGTCAGGACCTCTTCTGTGGGAGGTGCAACTATAAGTTTGTACCTTTCTTCAGCATCCAAGGAGGGACACCAAATATACTTGGAGCTTGAACGTATATAAGAGCTATCTACCAACCATAATATACATTATAATAGATAAAGAATCAATTATCGATGAGAAAAAAGAGGTTCCGAGTAGATATAGATTTAATATTTTACATCACAACAATGATGCTTTTTCTAGCAGGCGTGCTTCTTTCAATATACCTTAACCCCTGGTTCTCTTTTACTAAAAACGCGCTGAGCGATCTCGGAAACCCTAAGCGGACGAGTTTTTACTATATTTTCAACTACACCCTTATGGTTAGCGGAACTCTTTTCACGATTTATATGTTCGGCTTCTTTAGGAAGTATAGACCTAAGACAGCCTTACTTTTAGGGTTAGCATCTTTCTTTCTTGTCCTAGTTGGCTATTTCCACGAAGGCTATAAGGGTACGCACTTTGTTGTCTCGCTTCTTTTCTTTTTTAACGGGATTACTGGGCTGGCTGTGTATTGGGCCGAGAGGAATAGCATTTACGGTATATTTGGCTACTTTGTCTCTATAGCCGTGTTCGGGGTACGGGAAATCTATAGTGAAAGTTTGGGTATAGCTGTACCTGAATCGGTTTCAGGGCTATTGTTCTATCTTATTCCTTTAATTGAATACCTGCACAGGTTTAGGAGGCATTGATCCAGTTTTCCCATGTTGATTTTTCAAATTTTTGGCTCGTGTTAGTATTTATTGCATTTTTTTGCATATGTAAAATTTTTAATCAGTATTTTTGTATTAAATACACAAGAACAAATAACTATTGTAAAAATTATTGTTTAGAATAAAAACTTATTAGTGCTTCAAAACCATTATATCTTGGTGCAAAAGCTGACAAAAGAAATAATAAGACCCTACTCGGGCGTCGAAATTTCTGTCCCTAAAAGCTACAAAACCCTCGAAAACAGGATGCTAAAAAAGATGCAGGAGATACTCTCAAAATACCCGAAGGCATTTAAAATGCTAAAAATGCTCCTTGAGGACAAGGAGGTCAACGCCTGCTGGGATATGGCAAACTACATGGCAGTAGAGAAGCTTAAATACAACGATCACGGAGACACGCATGCAATAATAACCGCGAGTTTTTCGGTCCAGATGCTCGATATTCTCTCAAGGAAAGGCAGACTGCCAGACATTGTGAGAGACGGGTTCGGGGATCTAGATGACGCAATGCTTATCGTTATGACAGCTGCAATGCTTCATGATATTGGAAATCAGGTGCATCGAAACGAGCACCCGTTCTCTAGTGCATTCCTGGCTAACAACATTTTGACAAGGTTGCTGCCAGAAATATATAGTGATCCCGAGAAGATGGCTGAGATTAGGGGATTCATTTTACATGCGATATACTCTCATGAATCTTCCACCCCTAGTATGACGGACGAGGCCAGTATCGTTTGTATAGCCGATGGCTGTGACATGTTTAAGGGCAGGGGCAGGATGCCTTTCGATCTTGGAAACATTAACATTCATACGGTTTCAGCACTTTCAATAAACGACATAAACGTAGAAGAAGGCGAAGAAAAACCGCTCAGAATAAAGGTGAAGATGGAGAATTCTGCTGGAATATTCCAGGTACAGGAGTTGTTGGAGAAAAAAGTTGAATCTGGAACTATCGGGGATTTTGTCGAGATAGTTGCTGAGGCTTATCCTCCAGACTCGAAAGAGGATACTAGGATAGTCTCTAAGATAAAATATGAAAACGGGCGTTTTGTGCCCTTTTAGATATTTTTTATGTGGCGTGTTTTAGTGAGACTATTCTCACTATGTCGCTCGCATCCTTTAAGTCGTCTGCCGCATACTCGTGTAGGTCTATGATGTCCTTTAGTATAACAAAAGTCGCCACATCTATCTCGCCCTTTTCTAGCAACTCTTCTATGCGTCCAAGGAGGTCTTCCGTTACAGAGTCTATGGAGCTTTCCATCTTTCTGATATCTTCTGTAAGCTTTAAGGCGTAAAGTGGTGATATCCTTAGAACCTCGATGTTCCTCTTGAACAATTCTATAGCTTCCCCTAGTCGACCAGTTAGCTCCTTTAGACCCTCAATAACCGTGTCGGGAACCTTGGATCTTTTCCTTCTAAGCAGTTTTTCGCCAGACTGATAGAGACAGCCTGCTATCATATCAAGTGTTTGTACGATTCTTTCGAAGTCCATCCTATCGCCGAAGGGTAGCCTTGAAGACCATATTTTGTCCATTATCTCTATCTTTAGTCTATCTCCTTCGTGTTCTAGTTCCTTAATCTCCCTTAGGAGTCTTCTCGCGCCCTCAAGGTCTTCGCGAAGATACTCTTCTAGCAGCTTTTTGTGTGTCTCGCATATGTTTCTCATCGTCTCGACGTGTTTTACTACGAGGTTGAAGAAGGGCCAGATGGGTCTCGTCTCCTTTATGATTATAATTACCAGAAACGCTGCCAGAAAGACTAGTCCTGCTGTAAACTCAAAAGCCTGCCTGAAGCCGAAGGCGTCTGTGATGTATCCTATAACCAGTGCTCCCGTGAAGTAGCCAAGGTCCCTTATACTCCTATAAAGCCCTAAGACTCTCCCCTTTATCTGTAGGGGTGCTATGTCAACAGTTATTGCTGGTAGTATCGGGTAATACATACCGTAACTTATACCCACAATAAGAGAAGCATACAGAGATGTATAGAAGTCCGGAGCACCCAAGAGTAAGAGAATTCCGATGCCCTTCAATATAAGCCCTATAGTTACCAGCAATTTTCTCCCCGCTCTGTCCGAAAGCTTTCCGAAGAAAGGCATTGAGAGGGCCCAGGAGAATGTCACTATGCCTTGTAGGATTCCGATTTCTACATCACCAAAGCCCTTGGAAGCGAAGAGCAATGGAAATGCTGCCCAGGCAAGCGCATCGGTAAACTTTGCAACATGTGCTGCAAGAAACGTTGTGAGTAGGCTTGGTGTTGTTATGCTTATCTTGTATGCATCTATAGTGGGTATTTCCTTTTCTTCGACTTTTGCCCTTTCCTCGAGCTTGACTAAGTGTTTTGTCTCTTTCACCACCAGTGTTGCTATACCAAGTGCTGTGCCAGCAGATGCGAGAGAGTAGTAGAATGGGGTTTGTATTGTATACATCTGCCAGAGAAAGCCAGCTATGACCGAGCCAGCACCATATCCCCCATAGACAAACGCCTCCATGAATCCAAATGACATACCTGCTTCCTCGCTTCCAGAAATGTCTGATAGGGCTATCATTGCCGCTGCAAAGATCATTCCTTGCCCCAATCCTATCAGGACATTGCCGAGAAGAATCCCTGTTAGCGACTTAATCGCTACTATAGATATTGTTCCAAGAAGATAGACTGTCGTCCCTAGGACAAACGTGACTTTGCGTCCTGTCTTATCTGAGAGCCAGCCTCCAAAAAGATCTATTGTACCTTTGCATAAACCGAAGACGACGACGGGTAAGAATGCTAGGAGTGATGATTCGACGAATTCTTTGGCGTATATCGAGATGACTGTTCTTTGGACTCCTGTCGCCGACCCGATAAGGAATATTGTAAGAAGGATTACGATGACCATTCCTAGGTGTTCTCCGAACCCGAGCCTTTTCTTCTCCGTCGGGATCACCTCTGTAGAACTACATAGTTTTCTATATTATTAATATCTTATATAGATTTCTAGCAATTATAGCAAGATACTCTCATATCGCTGTTACGTAGTAATGATACGTTTAACAAAAATATATAGAAGGAATGATACTACCCGGAAAAAACATGAAGACTACAACTTTCCTTCTTCTCATAACGGTCGTAATAGCGGCCATAATAATTGTGGCAACATGGTACGTATATACACAGTTATCTATGCCCAGCCAACCTTCTAAGCCGGGTGAAGAACAGCAAAAACCAACACCTCCTGAAAAAAAGGAAGAGCAAAAAAAGCCTCAGGAAAAAGTATATCTCTCCTATAGTCCATTCAAAACAAACTATACCGAGCCAGAAATAGTAAACCCCAATGCGCCCCAATATAGCCTTCCTTTGAAGCTAGAAGACATATATAACAAGGATCAGCTTAGACTTGACAACAAGGCTCTCAAAATATTTCTAAACAATGGCTTCGTAGTCATACCTGGACATGAAAAAGACCTAGCGGAAATTTACATAAGATTTGACGAAGACAACATCCCAATAGTTATAACAACGGATAGTGTCTTGTTCCTATATCACTCATTCTACGAAACAATACTTATAAGACTAGAAAAGAGAGAGTTTATACCAACACTCACAAAACTCCTGAAAGGACTTCTTACTACAACTGATAAGCTATATAAAACGCTGGAAGACAAAGATCTAAAAGCTGCCTCAAAACTGGACGTTGCATACCTATCCGTTCCCCTCGTACTGCTTGATCCAAAGTTCTCGCCACCAGACTATGTAAAAGGAGAAGTGTTCGAAGAGGTCTCCCTAATCCTTCATGCTGACAAAACAATGTACAACAGCCCCATCTTTGGGTATAGAGAAGACTATACACAATACAAGCCGAGAGGACACTACACTGAGAGCGAGGAAATGAAAAACTACTTCAGAGCAATGATGTGGCTAGGGCGTATGCGTTTTGAAGCCTTTGCAGAAGACGAGGAGAAGTCCAGGCTACAGACTCTGGCTGCACTCCTATTAGCTTTTGCATCCAATACCACAAGCATTGAGGGAACGCCTGCGCTAAAGCTCTGGTATAAGATTTACCTACCGACAGCGTTCATGGTGGGCGAGTCAGACGACCCGACTATTGTAGACTACATTAAGCTTGCCAAGGAGGTTTATGGCGAGCTTTCGGTGCCTGCACTCATGGACAAAGATAAGCTGGACGAGTTTAGAATGAGGGTAAAGGAGATATCACACAGTAAGATACAGTCGAGCCCTATATTCCCCGAAGAGAGGAGCCAGCTTGTAGGGCTTCGTTTCATGGGGCAAAGGTTCATACTAGACGGCTATATACACCAACAGCTCTGTCATTCTAGAGTCAAGTATAGATTCAAGGTCAAGGGTCTCGACGTTATGGCAGCTCTTGGCTCTGACTGGGCGCTAAAATATCTTGAAGAAGACATAAAGAAGTACCCAGACTATAAGCCACAGCTCGAGAAGCTCAGGGAGGAAGTCAGTCAGATACCAAAAGAGGAATGGTATAGTAACCTATACATGGGCTGGCTCTATGCAATAAAGGCGCTTCTCGAGAAAGTGCCCAGCGGCTACCCGACCTTCATGCAGACAGACGCATGGCTAGACAAGAACCTGAACACGGCCCATGCTACCTGGGCTCAGCTAAGACACGACACAATACTTTACGCCAAGCAACCTTACGCAGAGCTTACTGCAGTCCCACCAAAGAAAGGCTACAGGCACGGGTTTGTGGAGCCAAACCCCAAACTGTACGCCAGGCTAAAGAACCTTGTCGAAGCCACATTGAACGGCCTGAAAGAACTCGGCCTCTTAGACGAGGATCTCGGGGAGAAGCTTGTCCACTTCAGGGACCTGCTTGCTAAGCTGGAGGTGATCTCCGAGAAGGAACTCGGGGGTGAAAGCCTCACGGAGGAAGAGATATCGTTTATCAGATCCTTCGGCCACGAGGTAAGCTATCTGCTTGCAGCTGGTGAGGAGAGGGTAAGGGATCCGAGAATCGTAGCAGATGTTTACACCGATCCTAACTCTGGAATGGTTCTGGAGGTGGCGACCGGCTATTTTGACACTATAATAGTGGCGTATATGACACCAGACGGTAGGATTTATGCGGGTTTTGGCGCAGTCATGAGCTACTATGAGTTCTACTGGCCTCAGACAGACAGATTAACGGACGAGCAGTGGAGAAGTTATCTTGAGAAGGAAGCAGTACCTCCGAGACCCTTGTGGACTTCTAGCTATTTGGGTGGAGACTAAAATCATTAACTCTTTTTGACAACTACCTCTCTAACATAGAGGGTTTTGCTTAGAGCTACGAATTTCCTGATAGTGGGAGGTATGATGACTCTGCCGCACTTGACGATCTTTAGTATTTTTTTGTCGAATATGTCTTCTGTCACATCATCCGCAAAGACTAGCTCATCTATGTTCATAAGTATCAGTGGGCTCTCACACTCCTCGAGATCCCTCCGGGAGAGCCTGACTTGTGAGACATGCCTTATGAGGACTGGCTTTA
>CAZJJA010000055.1:0-2420 GCA_964546235.1 uncultured Thermofilaceae archaeon
ATATCACACCATATTACATTGTAGAATGGAAGTTTTACAAGGAAGGTTACGATGAAATGGGAAGACGTCGATTAAGAGTACATAAGGGATTGTCACTAGTAAATAACCTGGGAACTTCTATTATAGATTTCAATAAACTAAACCCAGAATTAAGAAACGCCATTCTTCGAACCTCTCGTAGAAAAAGGTCGATAATTTATGCATCGAGAATTATTAGTGAAAAAGGTATAGGTAAAAGAGAAGTTAGAAGTTTAATTAAAAATTATTTGGCTAATAAAAATAAAATTGACAAATATAATATTGATATTATAAAAATAAAAGTAGTTTACTTGGGGACATTTTGGGATATTTCACTTGATATAGGATTAAATACGGCTGAAGTGAATTATGACTTGCTTACTAACAAGATTACTGTCAACATAGATCCTTTAGAGGAACAATTTATCTACAAAATTTTAAATAATTATTCATTGAAAAGGATTGGAGAGAAAATTATAGATATAAAATCTAAAGAAGATTATAGAACAAGAACAAAAATTATTGCAGAAACATCCAGATTTAATGTATATTTTGTTATAAATAAATATTCTGGCAGTATAATAGAGAGTAAAACCGATATCAAATACTCTTCTGCTAAAAAATTAGCTCTATCCCTAATTAATGGAAATATAATAAATGAAGAAGAAAACCAACAACAGTATATTTTCGATATTGAAAATATCAACGAAATATCAGTAATTCGTATTGAAAGAGAATCAGGGAAATATTATGTTAAAAGAGGATTATTAAATTTAAAGAAAACCTTAGAAATTTCTTCAGAGTTTATTAAAAATACATATAAAATTGAAGATTCAGAATTTGTAAACTGGAGATTTATAAAACATAAATTCTGGGAGATATATTTTGTATCCGAAGACGGTAGAGGAAATATTAGGGTAGATGCTGAAACTGGGGAAGTTATAGATCATTCAATTATTTTTAGTGAAAGAAAAGTAAGAAAAATTATTTGGGAAACGTATCCTGATAAGAATATAGTTTTTATTGATTTTAATCAAAATAATCTTCAATATATGGTAAAAATTGAAGATTCTAAACGTATGCATGAACTATCTGTAGACGCTACTAATGGACATGTCCGAATCATAAGAACATATCTGAAGAAAGAAATAATCAAAAGCCTTGCTGATTCGCTCATGTTAGAGAAATTTAACGAAAATAACTACAATTTAATAGATATAAAACTTGAAGAGAACAAATGGAAGACGGTCTACAATACTGGCAATTGGATATACACATTGTTTTTCGAAATGAACAGTGGAGAATTAATAAACTATGAAAAAATCCTTTCAAAAGAGGGAGCAATTTCAATTGTTATTGACTTTGTATATGATAACTATAATATCCAGGATTTTAGAGTCGAGTATGTTGGATATAATAATAAGACGATAAATGGTATTTCACTAAAACTTCGGTCTACTCAAAAAATTATGTATTTCCGTCTAGACAAGTTTAATGGAAAAATCATTGAGCAAGATATAATAGATACTGGTGGATTTTTATCTAATATTAAATCAAAGATGAAAGCATTATTATTAGACAAAAAATATGAAATAAAATAATTATTTTTTAGGAGACCATTTACCTTTAATTTTTCCTTTCTTAGGACCTCTTTGATATAAAGCGTAATATTTACCAGTTTTTGGATTATAGATTCTTTTTCTCGTTTTTTTACCTTTGGATTTCTTAGCCATTGATTATATATCTTCTTTATATAATAAATAAATTTCTTTATTTTCATTGATTAATTTACAAAAAATATTAAAAATAATAAAAGTAGTTATTTTTATTTATATTTTGAATGTAAAAATATAAATTTTATCGTTAAAATATTATTTTTAATAGAAGAAAAATCCTTTTTATATTACATAAAAATTATATTTAGCAATGATGAAAGAAGTAAGTAGATTTTATTTGCTTCTTCATCCGAGACCTGTGTATATTATTGGTAGTGGTAGGTGGGGTGAGGCTGTCAACTTTATGGCTGCTAGCTGGGTTACTCCTGTAGCGGAGGAGCCTCCTCTGGTGGGTGTTGCGGTCGACGTAGAGAGCTTTACTTTTGAGCTTATCGAGAAATATAGGGAGTTTACAGTCAATGTTCTGCCCATGAGCCTTGTCGACAAGATATATTTTGTGGGTAGCCGTAGTGGCAGAGACGTGGACAAGACTGGTGTCCTAGAGGCTGTTAAGGGTGAGAAGGTTTCTGCTCCTGTTGCGAAAGATGCTATAGGTGTCCTCGAGTGCAAGGTTGTGGACGAGGTCGTGGCTGAAGATGTAAAGTTTTTTGTGGGAGAAGTTGTTTCTGCCAGCGCGGACGAGAGGTTTTTTAGCGAGAAGAGTGGCTGGCTGTTCAAGGAGATCGA
>CAZJJA010000055.1:2430-7951 GCA_964546235.1 uncultured Thermofilaceae archaeon
TGTGAAAGGATAAGTATATTTTCTTCTTTATTGTTTATTCTTTGCAAGAGTGAAGTTTTATGGAAAAAATTATTGTAGATTCTAGTGTAGAGGAGGTCAAGTTCTATATCAACGGCGCGATTGTGACGAGAAAAGCGCTTCTAGGGGGCGGACACGGCCAGGTTCGTGTAGTTTTAGACAATGTGGAGGATAGCGTTGATCCCAAGAGTATAAGGGCTTACCTTTCCAGTGGCTATGTGAGGAACGTCAGCTACGAGACGTACAAGAAGAAGCCTGAAGGAGAAGAGGTTGAAGAGAAGGAACTGAAGAAGAAGCTTAGAAAGCTAAAGCGTAGGAGGGAAGTATTGTCTTCGAGGATTAAAGGGCTTGAAGCATATATCGCGAGCATCGATCAGGGATTCACCTCCGCTATAACGGCCTTCATGGCCACCGTCTCGACAGGCAGGGCTGACGTGGCTTCTGTTCTAGAGTCGGCTAGGAGGCTGCGCGAAGACAGGGAGAAGGCTCTAGAGGAGCTCGTCGAGGTGAAGTTTAGGCTCGAGGAAGTGGAGAGGGAGATAGAGGAGATCGAGAGTAGGCTGAAGAGAGGTGTCCCACTTGTACAGGTTGGTAGGATTATCTTGGATGTCGAGAGGGTCTCGGATGAGAACATCGAGCTTCGGGTCAGCTATGTGGTTTGGAACGCGTACTGGCACCCGTTCTATGATGTATTTGTTGATGAAGAAAAGGTCAGAGTTAACATGTATGCCAGGCTCGTGCAGGGGACAAGTGCTGTCTGGAGAAGCGTAAAGCCATTCATAACCTCGAAGAAGATTGGAAGGGTTCAGAAGGTCGAGCCAAGCCCCTGGTATATACGTCTCCGCAGGTACGAGGAGGAGATGACCATGGCTGAAGAACCACCTCGAGTGATGGCAGCCAAGGTTTTACCTCCACGCCACATGAAGGTGGAGAAAGCTGCGCCAAAGCCCAGCTTCCAAAAGGCAGAGGTCATCTTAGGAGAGTATATCGCCTTTAGAGCACCTTCTCCCGTAGACCTCGAGCCCAACAAGCCTTTACTAATCCTGCTCTCGGAGTACAGTTTCGATGGAGAAGTGAAAGTTTTCTGGGACGCGTTTACCCAGCAGGATCCCGTCGAGTTTGTAGAATTCAAAAATACCAGTAACGCCAGCCTACCGCCAGGTCCAGCCAGGATATACAAGGGCGAGATCTTTGTGGGCGAAACCAGTCTGGGACAGATTTCGCCCGGACAGGAGGTAGAGTTAGCATTAACAGAGGCAGACTTGCTAGAAACAAAGAGAAGACAGATTGTTAGCAGGGCCTCAAAGACCTTTGTAGGAGGTAAAGCCGTCCTACGGAGAGGATATAGGCTGACACTCAAAAGCCACTACAAGAGCGAAGTAAAGGTCGAGGTCTACGACAGGATACCTGTAAGCGAGGAGCCAGAGGTAAAGGTCGAGCTCAAAGAGGCTAACCCGCAGCCAGCGGAGGAACCCAGGATGGGTATACTGAAGTGGGAGCTTGCACTGGGTCCAGGCGAGGAGAAGGAGATATACTTTGAGTTCGAGGTAACATATCCAGCCGAAGATGAGCTAGAGGGTATATAGGGGCTCAGTGCAAATCGGCTTCCTCATAGGTCAGCGAGGTCCCTATACCTCATAGCCCTAGTTTATTTTATTGCATAATAATTATATATATGAAATCTTATGATTAAAAAATTCAATAAATATACACGCACTAAATGTAATAGAATTTTAATCGTCAAAAATCAATGCAAAGCTGCTATTTTGCTTTCCGTTATAAATGATTGTTTTTCTCTTATAGAACCTATAAAAAGTTTCATTCTCCTTAGAAAAGCTTCTCCTTCAACCCAATTGAACTCGCTTAGATTTTTATTATATTCTCCACGAAGTATGCGTTCCCAGACATCTTTGTTAAGTATGCAACCGGGATCGTCCCCGAGTACGTCAAGGGTGTAATGATAAGCCCTTGCACGACATCCACCGCATACATTTCTATATGGACAATTTCTACAATTACCTGTGAAGTTTTCTCGGTCTCGAAGTAAGTTGAAAAGTTTGCTATGTCTCCATAAATAGCTAAAATCTTTTGTCCGCAAGTTGCCGACTGGTATAGGTAGGAAAACACATGGTACCACAGTGCCGTCTGGCTCTAAACCTGCATAGATTCTGCCAGCACCACAACCCCCTATAAACTCCGCTAGAACACGTACGGCTTCGTTCTTACCTATATAGAAATGTGCTGGTGATACTTCCTCGCCATGCGAAAGCTGGAGTGTGACACGAGCATACTCAGGTGCTGTTGAAAGTATTATGAGCTTGCGGCGCTTCATCTCGTTATACAGTATTTTCAAGAATTCCTCTCTTTCCTCTGGTGTTAGATCATTGTGTGCTATATCTTTTGCTCTGCCTGTTGGAATAAAATTAAAGAAAATAACTCTTTCCACACCTATGTTTTCCGCCAAGTCTAATATATCGTCTATCTCATAGAGAGTGTCCCTACTCATAATAGTTGCCATGCCATTTGAAACCCCGAGTTCAACAGCATTCTCGAGTGCCCTTATTGCCCGTTCCCACGCTCCAGGAACACGCCTAAAGCTGTCGTGCTTTTCTGGCTTTGCTGAATCTATACTAACCTCGATATAGTTAAGACCTGCTTTAACAGCCTTTTCCATTTTTTCTTTATCCGCAAAAACCCAGCCATTTGTGGCCAAGGACGTATAAATACCTCTACTCGCCAGTTCGCTAACTACACGGAGAAAATCTGGATGTAAAGTAGGCTCACCACCGCTCAGAGCGACTGCTGCGACTCCCGCCCTATCTAACTGGTCGATTACACGTAGTTTTTCTTCGAGACTTAATTCAGTAGGCAGAGGAGCACTTGCTCGTTGATAACAATGTAAGCAACGAAAATTACACATATTAGTAAAATTCCACACTATGAGAAACGGAGCTGAAAGTTTTTGAGGCACGGTCACTCCATAACGTGCTATACCTTCTAGAACCACCCATATACCTCTTCGGATACGTGGATCCTTGAGCAAAGCTTCTTTTACTTCTTCGGGTTCGCCTTTCGCAAGCCTTATGCCTAAATCAAGTAGCTTGCCTAGAAGAGAAGATAAAAACCTAAGAGTTATTGGACAGTTTAGAGTTTCTCCAGCATACAGACTTAATGCCCAGTATAAAGCAGGAAATTCTTTTCCATTTATCTTATATTTTCTCAACAGTCTTTTAAGAATAAAACGAGAAAACGGATTAGCGAGAATAAGCTTGAACGAGAGTAAAGCTTTATTTAACTCACTTCCCCCCGAGATATCATCGGTCATATAACTTCCCTGTGATGAATTTATAGAAAAAATAAGATATTAAATTTTTTGTAAATCCTAATATATCAGATTTATCTGATATATCAGATAAAAAGTATGATAAAGTATTTTATTCTTAAAGACCGTTGAGAATATATAAGACCTAAGTTATAAGTTAGACAAAGAAAAAAGAAATAAAAAATAATATAACACTCGGCTTTTTTATTTTATGTGTTATTGATGGACAAAAAAAGTGAATTTATTGAATTAGTTGAAAGAGTGCTAGTGAGGTGGAATTATACTCATACAGATGGTAAGGTATATGCAGTGTTACTTTTAAGCGAAAAACCTCTTACAATAAATGAAATCGTAGTCCAAACAGGACTTAGTCGCTCAGCAGTCTCCACTAGTCTCAGCAAATTGTCCAAGGATTACTTAGTGACATATACTAAAACGGGTAAAAAGAAACTTTTCAGAGCTTTACCGAATTTTTTAATTCTTTTTATGAAACAACCGTATGAACATCTAGAAAAAGAAATCAAACCTCTACGTAGAATAGTTGAAAAACTTTCAAGAAAAAATAAAAAATTTCGTCATCTTCTCAAAGACTTAAAAAGACTCGAAAACCTTTTGGAGAGAATTCTCAATGAATTAGCTGAATATTCTATGCAAAGAGATGTTCCGATAAAATCTTTAGCATCTTCTTAACTAGTTCTAACCATCTTTAATCTTCTTGACTTGAAAGAAAATAATAAAGTTTAGATTTTCCAATAACTCGAAGAATTAATCAGTGTTATAGCAATATTTTCTATCTATTGACTATTTTGCATAGCATCTTGTATTGAAGCCCAAGATTATTTAGCTAAACCTCATATTCGAAGGTAAAGAAAATGACATTATAATTTAGCTAACAAAATTGCTTAACTCCTGTGTCCCTAGCCTTACTTGTTTGTTAAAACTTAATCCAAAACATTTTTGTAAAGTTCATCTCAAAAATAATTGAATGATGAGCCTACGGCCCACGACCCTTTCGGGATGAGATGTAAGCTGTTGGCTGAACTATTCTTCCATATGTAGTATAATTATCTCGATGACTGGTATTGTTTTCTCTTCTCCAGGCTCTCCGATCTCCTCGCTATACAGCTGTATCTCTTCGTACTTTATCTTTCCACCTGTAAGCCTCTTTACGATTTCGCAGACTTGTGCCGCTTTTGATATGGAGCTGCCCCTAGCCTTAACCCTTATCGTTTTGACCCTTTTTGCAAGATGCGTCATTATTTCGAGCGTATATGCACTTGCAGGCTTCTCTCCAACAACCACGACTGGAGTTTCCATTCTTTCCCAATATAATTATGAATAAATATTCCTAATAATTTTTCTAGAAAAAATCTTAAAAGGGAATCATCATCTAGACTTCTTCCTCTTCACCATCTCGTATATTTCATCGAATCTCTCCACGACCTCCTTGACAGCGTCGTCTACACTCATCGTTTTCCTAGCCTCACCTTTCAATATGTAAGGCACCTTGTCGCTCTTGTCCCTAATCCTCACGTAGTTCGGTCCCATAGCCCATGCTACAAGAACGTCTACGTCCTTCAGTATTTCAAGCACTGCTCTAAACTTTTTGGGGTCGCCATGCTGTCTTTCCTCAACGTCCTTGGCAGTGTTATGTCTGTCCTCTATTCTTTCGATCTTACCGTCCCTGTAAACCCTATATATAGCGTAAATGTTACTGTCACCAAAATGCTCCTTTGTAAGCCGTTTTCCATCAACTGTACCAATAGCTATAACTAGACTCTCACACAAACTAGTCACCCGCATAACTTTCGCCTGTAATAATTAAAATCTACCCCATATGAATTTCATACATATACTCAGTTTGAGAATTTCTCCCTTCCAATTTATCCTTTGGATCCCGAGTTTAGCTTCTATTCTGACTTATCTTATTCTTTTTCTCTCCGGGTTTTTTTTAACATAAAGCCTATACGTCTATTGAAGTTTTGTAGCTAACTCTTTTTCCTAAGCAATGCTTGTCTTAACTTTTTTAGAAACAATAAGTTTTCTAAAAATATTGGATATTACTCGACGATTTCTCCTACCGCGTGTTTTTCACTAGGCTCTCGAAAACTTTCGAGATATTTCCTTCTGTCCATCGTCTCTGGAGTCTTATATATTATAGGCACCCTTAGGAATAGATCG
>CAZJJA010000056.1:0-7589 GCA_964546235.1 uncultured Thermofilaceae archaeon
ACTATAGCTGTCCCCAAAAAACCTGGACTTGGTGTTGAAGTTAATACATCTCTGATTGAAAAAAGGGTGAAGAAAAAATGGAGTATTGTAGCCTGACAATAACTACCGAGTTTGGAAAAGAGAAAAGAGTTTTAATGGACACTCTGGACCTTCTTTTTCCCTATGATTACGATGTTGAAGGGAAAATTATTGGTCCAAGTAAGATATGCATAAAAACATCAATTGAGGATATTGATTTTTTATCTAGAATTTTCAGCGATTTTCCTATTAGAGGACTTAAGATAGTCAGAATATCAAAGCCCATAATAGAGATTAAGGATCTCGAAAAATTGCCAGAAAAACTAATCGAATATATTAAAAACAAAAAATCTTTGAAAATTAGAAAAATAAAGAGAAAGAGTAAAGATATCCCAAAAAATATTTATCTAAAATTGCTTAAAAATCTGGAAAAAGAAAAACTTTTATCCCCAGATGGACACGTTACCTTCCTCGAGATAATAAATAGCAAAGTATTTTTAACATTAGAAATATTTAGAGTTGAAAACGATTAGTTTCAGCATTTAGAATAAAATTTAAAAAGATTTTAAAAATTTCTAAAAAAATAATGAGGAAAATCTTTATTATCGAATATCGGAATAAGTATTTTTAGAACATGATAGCGAGGATGGGGCATGACTAGCCTAGAGGATTTTTCCAGCCATAAAATAATTCTTGACGAGAGAAAACTCTCTAACGAGTACATTCCAACAGTGTTGCCCCATCGAGAAGAACATTTGAAAAAAACCATAGAAACTCTGAAGCCTATATTTCAGGGAGAAGAAAACATTGTAAGAATCCTCATATACAATGGTCCTATCGGAACAGGCAAGACTGCTGTGGCCAGATCTATAGGAAACAAGCTCATAGAATATGCTAGAAAGAACAAAATACCGCCAATAGCGGTCTCTTACATTAACGGACAGGAGTTTAAATCAAAATTCCAGGTTCTCCGAAAAATAGGAAGCGATCTCGGACTCAACATTCCAAGAAGGGGATTTTCCACTCAGGAAGTGATGGAATATATTTTGAATTTCCTTAATAGAAACAACTATAACCTGTATCTAATTTTAGACGAAGCTGACGTGACCGTAAAGCAAAGAGAGGGAAACGAAATTTTTTACATGGTAACGAGACTTAACGAAATCTATGGCGAGCAAAGGCTTGGACTTGGGACAGTAATTATTTTTAGAAACTATTACCAAAACATCGATATTCTAGACAAGGCAGTTATAAGTTCCTTAAACGCTCCGATCATAGAGTTCGATCCATATACTTCAAGCGAACTAGAAACAATCCTTTGGTCTAGGATTGAAAAAGAAAAAGCAATGAGAGCAGAAGCTGTTAACGATGAAATAATATCAATGATAGCTGATACCGTCGGCTACGATGTTAAGAAAAAGACAGGATCAGGAGACGCTAGAATGGCTATAAAGATACTCTACTTTTCCGCGAAAAAAGCAGAAAGTGAAGGCAGAACTTACATACTTCCGGACGATGTAAGAAGTGTAATTAATAGAGGTGTACTCCCAACAGTATATGATAAAGATATTCTCTCAAGACTCTCCCTACACGAAAAAATAATTCTACTAGCAATCACACGCACCTTGCGCCTCGAAAAGGAAAAAGCTTACGTCAACATGGGAGTTGTTAAACTCGAATACGAGGATTTGTGCAACAAATATAGGATTGAACCTCTAGGACATACAAGCGTCTGGGAAAGAATACAGAGGCTAAAAACATTAGACCTTATAGAGACCAAAGTGGCAAAAGGAACAAGCAGGGGCAGAACGACTAGAATCCAAATACCAGAGAAAATAGGTATTAACAGAGTGCCGCTAGATCTTTTAGAAAATATTCTAGAAGAGCTTATTGAAAAAGATCTTTCGCGAAGAGGTTAGAAAACTACTTCCCGATAATTGTCTCAAACTCTTCGCGGGTAAGTCCCAGCGATCTATATATTTTCTTAGCCATATCTTCGTCGTTCTCATATATTATTTTAAGGAACGGCGCTATTTCATTTCGCAAAGTCCTTGTAGATACATGTATTTTTTCTACGATTTTCTTAGCCACCTGCCTATACTTTTCTCTCTTCTCTTTTTGTCTCGATAATCTACGAAGCTTTTCTGGAAACTTGTATTTCACAAACTTAAAAGGGGGCTTTTCACGCGCGCTTGCCACTCCAGCAGTCATTAATTGCAGAGCATAGGGCAACAACGACCAGATCTGTTTCCTCTTCATCCTTGCCAACATTATGTCAGCCCACGACAAAGCCTCATAGCCGTCTGCAATTGCCCTATAACTGGGAGTGTATTGATAAATTATGTTCTCGCTAAGCCACTGTAAAAGCATCTCGTAGTCCAAGTTGGGAAATCTCAAAACAGCCAGTGCCTGTTCTGGCCTCTTTGCAGTTAAGACTATTCTAACTATATCGAACATCGATGCTTGTTCTGCTCTATCGCCTAGAATACTTATGTCGGCAAGATCTATCCTCTTTTTACCCATAGCTATGGTCTGGAGGTCGTTTATGGCTGCTCGTAAATCTCCCTTTGAGTTTGAAGCTATTGCTGAAAGTACATGTCTCTCGCAGGTTATGCCTTCTTTCTTACATATTTCTTCTAGGACTTTTACTATGTCTGTTTTTCTTAGTTTTTTGAACTCGATGAGCTCGCATGCTTCGCGGAGTGGTCTTAGCTTTGGATCCCATGGATCGTTCGCTGTTAGGACTACAGGATAATTTGAAATTTGTATTAACTCTAGAATAGTTGAAAGACCTCCCGCATCTTCTCGTGGAGATATACCGTCTACTTCGTCAAGGAGAATTATTTTTCCCCTTGTACCGTAGAGCGAACCCATTCTTGCAGCATTGAAGACACGTTCGCGGATGGCACTTTTTGATCTAACATCGCTTGCGTTTAATTCGATGAGTTCCCATCCAAACTGGTGGGCGACTGCATGAACCAGGCTTGTCTTGCCGCTTCCTGGGGGTCCGTAGAGTAGTGCAGCCTTTTTTCTGGCTTTGCCTTTTAGCCAAAGGTTTAGCCAAGCAATGAATTTCTTCTTGGCTTCTTCGTTTCCTACAACATCAGTTATCTTTTTTGGTCTATATTTTTCTGTCCATGGGATCATTTTGGCCGACATCCTATCCACTTCGTTTTGATGCCTCTTTAGCTAGAAGCGCTATCTTTGATAACACAGCCATCAATTGTATTTCGTCGTCTGCGCCTTCAACGATTTTATAGTTTGCGTCACCAATGAGGACTAAGAGATCGGCTAACGGGACTCCATCAAGCCTTATGGGCGATCTCGACGATAGTACCTCTCTGTGAAGTAGTTTTATTACATCTATGCCGGATAATCCATATGCGTAAATTAAGGTTCTTAGTTTTTCACGAGCCAGTACGAGGTTGCCCTTGACTGCCTCTTCTATCATTTCTTTAACTTCTCTCGGCCTTACCTTACCTAAAGCTTCAAAAACTGTATCAACGTCTATGTGCTTCCTAATAGCTGCAGCCGACTGAAGAGTGTTTATTGCCTTTCTTAAGTCACCCTGGCTCTCCTCCCATATGGCTTCAAGAGCCTCCTCATCTATTTCTACACCTTCCTGTTCGGCTATCCATTTTAAACGTTTTAAAACATCTTCCTTCGGTAGTGGCTGAAACCTGAATATAGCACATCTTGACTGTATGGGTTCAATTATTTTTGAAATATAGTTTGCTATGAGAATGAATCTTGTTGTTCTTGAATAGAGTTCCATTGTTCTCCTCAAGGCCTGCTGTGCATCGCTGGTCATATTGTCAGCTTCATCTAGGATTACTAGCTTAAAGGGAACATCACCTATTGGAAGAGTTCTAGCGTAATCTTTGATCCTTTTCCTGATAACATCGATTCCTCTTTCGTCACTTGCATTGAGCTCCAGCGTATTGTCTCTCCAATACTCTCCGTAGAGGTCATGTGCTAGAGCAAGAGCTGCAGTGGTTTTTCCAGTTCCAGGAGGACCTGCAAATAACAAATGAGGCATGCTTTTTGTTCTCACAAATTCCTTGAGCCTACTTATGATTTCTTCCTGGTCGATAATCTCATCTAGTGTCTTAGGCCTATATTTTTCGACCCATAATTCAATAGACATACTAACCACTAACAATAAGATTCGGAAACGTATAAGGCTAGCTTTTGATAAAAATTGAGAAATAACTTATCTTGCGGCGTAGGCTATTCTCTCTATTTCTTCCTTCTTTCTTATAGCATAACTTGTGGGCTCACCATATGCTGCCGCTATAATCTCGTCTGCGAGACATTCTTCTATTGTCTTCGGGTTGCCAAACGAACATTGCCTGGCTCCATCAGTTATAAATCTAAGCGCTAGATCCACCCTTCTCTGCGGAGCAACATCCACAGATACATGATAGAGTATTCCTCCGTAAACTATCCTAGTTGTTTCTTCTCTGGGAGATGCATTTTCAATTGCCCATACAAGAACTTGTACAGGGTTTTTGCCTGTCCTGAGCTCTATTATCTCAAATGCTCTCTTTACGATATTTGTGGCCATAAGCTTCTTGCCAGCGTTTCTTCCTGGTCTCATAAGGTTGTTGATTAAACGTTCCACTATGGGTACTTTAGATTTTCCGAAATGCCACTTGGCATGTCTTCCCTCAGTGTGTGGCACTAGCACGGGCTTTAATGATATATATTTTCTAAGACCTGGATCTCTAACTTCAACCTCTTCTAAGCTCCACTTGCCGAAAAGCTTGATTTCCTTTCCATCGAGTGTAGTGAGTTTACGATAGCTTTCTTCGCCCATTAAAACACCAGCATAGAAAAAAAGCATTGATTTAAAAATATTTGTCCCAAGGTTTACCCTTTAACAACTCCAATAGGCGTCATTCTGACTACTTTTTTGGCTATACCTACTGCATGTGCAACGTCAACCACTCTGTCTACGTCCTTGTACGCTCCTGGCGCTTCTTCTGCAACAACAGCCATACTGGCTGCGCGTATTATTATACCTCTGCTCTCCAGCTGTGTTTTAATTGTGCTTCCGCGGTATGTTCTTTTAGCCTCAGCCCTACTCTTCATCCTGCCTGCACCGTGCGGAGAAGAACCAAATGTTATTTTCATTGCAGTTGGTGTTCCGACAAGTATGTAGCTTGCTGTTCCCATTGAGCCAGGAATAAGTACTGGCTGTCCTATAGACTGATAGTCTTTAGGGACAGCAGGATGTCCTGGCGGGAAGCTTCTCGTTGCACCCTTTCTGTGGACAAACACCTTGACTTTCTTCCCATCAACTTCATGTTCTTCTAGCTTGGCGATGTTGTGGGCTACGTCGTATATAATGTGCATGTCCATTGCATCAGCTGATTTTTTGAAGACATATTCAAAACTCTGTCTAACCCAGTGTGTTATCAATTGTCTATTTGTCCATGCAAAGTTTGCAGCCGCTTTCATAGCTGCGAAGTATTCTTCAGCCTCTTTGCTGTTAGCTGGCACAGATACCAGCTCCCTGTCTGGAAGTGGCATCCTATACCTGCGGGCGGCTCGCTCCATAATCTTTAGGTAATCGCTGCATACTTGGTGACCAAGACCTCTGCTTCCTGTATGTATCATCACTAGAACTTGACCTTCCCTCTCTATGCCGAAAACCTTCGCGATCTCAGGATCATATATTTTGTCTACCCTTTGGACCTCAAGGAAATGGTTTCCGCTTCCTAATGTTCCAAGTTGGTTTCTTCCTCTCCTTTTAGCGGTATCAGAAACTTTGGATGCATCAGCACCTTCCATACTTCCCCTTTCTTCGATGTGGTCCGGGTCTTCGCTCCATCCATATCCCTGGGAAATAGCCCATTCGACTCCTTCCTCTAACACACGATCTAGCTCACTTATGGTTAAACGTAGCTTACCAGTACTTCCTAGTCCTGAAGGGACGTTTCTGAACAAAGTTTCTGCAAGCTCTCTTATTCTGGGCCTAACTTCCTGTTCAGTAAGATTTGTTCTCAGAACTCTTACTCCACAGTTAATGTCGTATCCTACACCGCCTGGACTGAGTACGCCTTCATACGCGTCAAATGCTGCGACTCCGCCTATTGGGAAACCGTAACCCTGGTGTCCGTCTGGAAGAACTATAGAGTATTTATATATTCCTGGTAGATGAGCAACGTTAGCTGCCTGTTCTAGAGTCATATCCTGTTTCATTTTACCTAAAAGAACCTCATCAGCAAATATCCTGGCTGGAACCCTCATGCCAGGCTTATACTTTTGTGGGATTTCCCAGATATATTCTGAAATTTTTCTTAAAGGAGGAACCATGTTCTCTTCCCAATAACCCTATGCATGCGCACATTAAAAATTTTTTATACTAAAAAAATAAAATTATACAAATATGATAAAAACTACTGTCGCTAGACTTGCTCTGCCAGACGACCTTATACGTAAAGCTGAACATTCAAGCAAGAAAAGCGAAGTATGGCGCATATATATGGAATACGAGGAAGATGGTGAATTTCTTTACCAAATCGAAGAAGAAATTCCAGTACCAATCGTCAGAAAACTCCTCAATCCAAGGTTTATCGAGCTTATTCACGTGCTCCAAAAAAATAACAACAAGAGCATATCTGAAATAGCAGAGATTCTTGGAAGATCTGTTCCTAACGTGTATAGAGATTTGAGCCTCTTAGCTTCATATAACCTGGTGTTTTTCAGACAAGCAGGTAGAAGAAAAATCCCTATCCTACTTCTCAAGGAAATAAAGATAAAGTACGTTTAAATATCTACCACAAACTGGACAAAATGTTTACCATCTTCTTTCCATATTTTCATCATATGGTATGTAGCAGCTTTAACCAGCGCTCTTGACTCGTGTCGTTCAGGATCATAGGATTCGCCACAGATCTTAGCTTTCAGCTTCCAGACACCGTCCTCATTCCATATTTTCTTGACATTCGCGTTAGACACCAACAGACTTTCTGAATCGAAGATTATGATCAATTCTTCAAGCCAGTTATAAAGCAAGTTTTCAACATCTATCCCCTCAACCTCTACTTCTCTTTCTTCTTTACATGCAACCTTCGAAGTATCCGTCATTACTTCAAACATGCCTAAGGCTGCATAGCCAAAAGCCTCCTCTAGGTTATCCCCCCAGGCTTTAACCAAGACATCAGCTGTATGAGGTAATAGTTCGAACCCTCCAGACATTTTTCCTCACAATCACTTTCCTATTCATGCTTAAAATATCAACGCAAACTTAGTCCTCGTTGTTCCATCCATTCCCTCAGGTAACCAGTTATAACTATTGGAGCCTTTTTTAGTTCTGCAATGTTCCTGGCACCAACAAGGTGTATAACGATTTTTAGTTCACTAATCATTTTCCTTAGCAGTCTCTCTACACCTTCGCTTCCTTTCTCATAGACCGCCCTTATAACAGGTAGGGCTGTTCCAGCAAAATCTGCTCCAAGTCTTAATGCTTTTGCAACATCTATTCCGTTTCTAATACCGCCACTTCCGATCAAAAAGATGTCTTCTGAGACGCTTCTTACTTCTAAAATGCTCGCTGCGGTCGG
>CAZJJA010000057.1:0-7330 GCA_964546235.1 uncultured Thermofilaceae archaeon
TATCCAGCTTAATTTAATTTCTTCAATACCAGGCATAAGCTATGAAATGGCAGAGAGGAGCCTGCAACACTTCAAGACGCCAAGAAAATTCTTCACAGCAACGCCAAGCGAGATAAAAAAGATATCAGGACTAGGTGAAAAAAGGATCAAGAAAATAATAGAGGTTCTCGATACCATATATATGCCAGATCTGCTCAAAAAAAGCTTAGAAAAAGATAAAACAGGTTCCAATCCAAATATGACAGGTGGATATAAGAATGAGTATAACAAAAGATAAAATACTAGAAGCGCTAAAGGAAGTTTACGACCCAGAAATACCATTTAACATTGTCGACCTAGGACTAGTATACGATATAGATATTCAAGACGGGAATGTGAAAGTGACAATGACGCTAACAGCACCCGGCTGTCCCATGTCATATTTCATTGTTGAAATGGTTAAAGCGCAAATAAAAGAAAAAGTGCCAGAGGTAAAGAATGTAGAGGTAGAGATAGTATTCGACCCCCCATGGACCCCCGATAGAATGTCTCCAGAGGCACGAAAACTTTTAGGAATATGAAAGAAATCTATCCTCCCTCTGAAGACACATTTTTTCTAGAAGATGTTATTAGAAAAGAGAAAAAATATTCAAGGGTAGCCGAAGTTGGTTGCGGAAGCGGCTATATCACACTCAGACTGGCAGAGAAAAACGATTACGTGGTTGCAACAGATATTTCGCCCGAAGCTGTAGGTGAAACGTTAAAACTACTTAAAATGAAAGGCTATAGCACAAAAGCCGATGTAGTATGTACCGATGGGCTCGCACCTTTCCGTTCAAGAGCATTCGAGAGCGTATATTCAAATCCGCCCTATCTACCATGTTCTTATCAAGAAGAACCCCTATGGTGCGGTGGAGAAAGGGGTATAGAATTTATACTAAAAATAGCCAGACAATCTGTTAATGTTCTAAAAAATAAAGGAAAACTTCTTTTCATAGCATCCGATAGAGCTGATATAGGCTCCCTCCTAGAATGTCTCGAAAAAATGTTTGTTGAAGTTAAAGTCCTAAGGAAAAAGAAAGTATCCTTGTTCGAGAACTTATTAATAGTAGAGGCATCTTTACATCACCGTGTATAGAGGCGTAATAATCCCTAGAAAATATTTCGTGGTTAAAGGCAAAGGATTAAGCAAAGTTTCCCCTCTAATGGCATTTGACAAAGCACTCAGAGAAGCTGGCATATCCCACCTCAACCTTGTACCAGTCTCATCTATATTGCCCCCCAACATTGAAGAAGAAAGCTATAGAAAATTGCCGCCTGGAGCCATTACATTCCTTGTGATGAGCGAACACCGAGTTAGGGGACCGGCTAGAATAAGCGTGGGAATATCTTGGGCCAGGGGAAAACCACATGGTTACGTTTTGGAGATTCACAGTGAAAACGATGGAAACAAGTCTGTGGAGAAACTTTCGCAGATGTGGGCTGAAATTAGAGAGAGAAAAGAAATAGAATTTGAAGAACCAAGGTTTCTAGTGGAAGACCTAGAAGTACCTGAAGGATATTATGGCTCTGCTGTAGTTGCTCTGGTATTTAGTGAGGTTGAAATTATATAAGTATGTTTTATTAAATTGTTTCTTTCATTTATTATGTGATAAATATGTCAGAAGAAAGAATAGTCGTATATATTTTAGTAAACACACAGGTTGGTAGAGAAGATGAAATACTCGCTAAGATTAGAAGTATGGAGAATGTTGCAGAAGCGTATATCGTTTATGGCGAATTTGACATTATTGCCAAAATTGTGCTTCCTCAGCTAGAACTTCTAGATGAAATGGTTTCTACAATTAGAAAAATCGAAGGTGTAACGAAAACTTCAACATTAATAACTGCAAATAGGTAAGAATGGAGGGGATGAAGACCGCGTTGGTGTCCATACAAAATATGTGGTGAGACGGGCGAACTGACCCTCTCTAAATTCTTAATACCATCCATGAAAACATATAGAATAATGTTGAACAGAAAACAGGCAAAGGTAACGCTGGCATAAACTTTTTCTTTTCCAAAAGCTTCAATGTTAGAAAGAAACCCAGTAACAGTCCTATTATAGAGAACAGCCATTTTGAAAACGAGGGATAAGGGAAAAAGTAGAATGTGGGAGAAAGCATTGAATACATCAGTACATCTCCCATTCCTAGAGTAATTTTGCCGAGCTGAACAGACGCCCCTCTTAACACATTTTCTCGAATATCGCCCTGTTGTTGTGTGGGTTTGAAAACGTTCTCTAAGATATATTTCAATGGACCCTTAAATACTGCATATAGATCATAGAAGGACATAACAAAGGCTATCGTGAATATGCTCCAAACAGGCAGAAGTTCCGAAAAAAGAGCACCAGACATAGAGCCGTAAATAAGAAGTAACCCATTTAGGAAAAGCGGGTAGCGTGGACTATACACGAGATAAGCGGTTACTAGTGAAACTGTAAACGAGATAATATCTACTAGTGGCTCTAGAAGCACAATATATTCGCTCAAGGCGGAAAGAAATAATTCGAGTATCACAAAGAATGAGAAAAATATCGAAATCGAGAAAATTAGTGGAAGCATTCTGATTTTTCTAAGCTTTATAATGAGAATAAAAACTAGTGTTCCTATTAATACAAGGCTAAAAAATATTAGACTATTCATAAGCGCGCCACTTGCTCCCTCTTCTGTGACGAACGGAGACTCGATGTATTGCTTAAGCAAAGAAAATCTAAATGGTACATCGATTAACAGAGAGAACGTTGTGATGAGCAAAACTCCTGATAAAGCAAGTAATTTCGAACCGAGATCTATCTTCCTTTCAGGCATATCACACCATCCCTCTCTCTAAGCTTATGTGTGAAAACATAGCTTTAGTCTAATGCTTTTTTCTTAACCAAACACTTGCGTAATAATTTGTTGCAAGAGCAAAAATAATTTTAAGATCAGCTACCCCAGGATACAATCACTCCTCATGTATGCATGACTATCATCATCTATGGAGATAGTTAAGTGTTCAAATATATATGCTTGGGCGACATTAAACTCAAAGAAGATGAGCAAAGTAAGAAGCAGGAGAGCAAAGGCTTTCAATATCGAAAGAAAGCTTGTAAAACTTTTATCTAAAAATGGTGAAAACCATGTTTTCAGAATACCAGTAAGCGGAGTAGGAGTCTCATTACCCGATGTCTTTATGGTGAATAACGTAGAGGACAGGATAGTTGCTTTTGAAGTGAAAACAACTGTTAAAGATAAGGTAAAAGTTAAGCGACACCAAATAGAGAAGCTTTTCCGCTTTCTCAACGCATTTAAAAAATATTCTAAGCGCGATGCCGTCATAGCAGTATGGTTTTCTTCGAAAACAAAATGGGTTTTCAAAAGGGTAAACTCTGTTTTTAGCGAGGACGTTCTTGTTACCTCAGAGGACGAGAGCGATTGGAAGCCGAACGTAGAAATATAGAGAAAGTATTAAATTTCGCTTCTACAAATATTTTTCGATGTCGCTTCGAAATATCGAACGTATAGGTGCACATTCTCATATTAAAGGTCTTGGAATAAGAGACGGAAAACCGCTACCCGTAGCGGATGGACTTGTCGGCCAGACCGAAGCGAGGCGTGCAGCATGGGTAGTTGTACAAATGATCAAAGCAGGCAAAATGGCGGGAAGAGCTATATTACTAGCAGGACCACCCGGCACTGGAAAAACGGCTCTAGCCATAGCGATAGCAAGAGAACTTGGAGGAGAAACACCATTCATGAACATTTCTGGAAGTGAAATTTACTCAGCCGAATTGAAGAAGACAGAAGTGCTCATGCAAGCTATGAGAAAATCCATAGGCGTAAGGATAAGAGAACAGAGATGGGTCTACGAGGGCATTGTAGAAAAACTTGAGATAAAGTTTGACCGTCATCCGTTAAACCCGTGGCAACAGATACCCGTCGGCGGCATAATTACACTAAAGACAAAGAAGGAAACCAGAACCCTAAAAATCGACTCTAACATTGTGATGCAGCTTCTTCAGAAGAGTGTGAGTGAGGGCGATGTCATATGGATAGATGAGGAAACAGGTAGAGTGACAAGAGTAGGTCGAGCCAAAGGCTATGGAGAATACGATGTTGGCGTAAGAGACATTGTTGAAATCCCAGACGGACCAATATATAAGGAGAAAGAGTTCATTTATACCTTAACTCTACACGATCTCGACGAAATGCAGAGTAGAAGTGAAAGCTTGGTCTCTCTACTGTTCGGTGCTTCCAGCCAAAAAGAGATTCCACCCGATGTTAGAGCCAAAGTCGACAAGCTAGTTAGAAACTGGGTCGAAGAGGGAAGAGCCGAGCTGATACCAGGTGTACTTTTCATTGATGATGCACACATGCTGGATATTGAGGCCTTCAGTTTTCTCTCGAGGGCTATGGAGAGCGAACTCTCGCCTATAATCATTCTAGCTACGAATAGAGGACTCACAAAAATAAGAGGAACAGACATAGTTTCTCCGCACGGAATGCCTCTAGATCTTCTCGACCGACTACTCATAATAAAGACGAGACTTTATATGAGAGACGAAATTAGAGAGATCATCAAGATAAGGTCGAAGGAGGAAAAGATAGAGCTGGAAGACGATGCTTTAGAAAAACTAGTGGAGATAGGGGAGAAAAATAGCCTAAGATACGCCATACAGCTCCTAACACCATCAAAGATTATAGCTGAAGAAAAGGGAAAAGAAAAGATATCAGTAGAAGACTTGGAGGAAGCAGCAAAGCTGTTTATAAGCACGAAAGAATCTGCAAGTTATCTGAAAGAGTACGAGGAAAAAATGCTCAAGTAAAGTTTTCTCCCTTCTTTCTTTTCGCTAAAAATTCTCTGATATTTTTTGAAAACACAAACAACGTGGTAAGAATAGCTATTTGTCCAAGGTCTAAGGCAAGTATTCCGCTTCCCTCGATTGTGTAAAAGAATGGATAAATCACTATATTATATCCGTTAAATATCTCGACAAGCAACGTCCAGTAGTGGAAAGCTGTAAAAGAGATAGCCGAACCCAAGAAAAACATTTTAAGGAACCTTTTTTCATCGGAAAGAAGAAATCCTGATGCAAGCCACAGGACAAACGACACGAATGCGCCACGCCAAGGAATATACCAGACAAATGTTCTCGGAACTATAAATTCGCTTAAAATGTCCTCTATCGGCACAAAGGTAAAGATAGACGATACTAATGCAGGAGCTATCAGCACAGCCATATCTACAACATTATCCTCTACTTTCATGACCTTTCACCTATGGAAACGGTCTAAGCCCGAACAATGAAAATGACAGTATCATGTTTGAAATAAGTATTCCTGCAAAGTACAGCGTCAGAGCATAGGATATTATCCTCGCAGTCTTCTCTCCTTTTAAGACCTTTCTAAAGAAAGATTCCATTACCCTCCCACCGTCTAGAGGATATATTGGAAGCATGTTAATTATCGCTACACTAGAAGTAGCTACTGCCGACCACCACAACGCGTTAAATAGCATGGGATTATTCATAGCCTGTGTAAAATACGCGCCTATAAAACCCCTTGAATTATTCGTAGGATTAGAGGCAAGCACTATACTAATGTGTATTTTTTCGCCTTGCCGAACCACTGTCAAGGAAATCCTTTCTCCAGGACCATACTTGGAGAGAATATTTCCAAGGTCAGTTATGGTTCTAACGGGTTCTCCATTGATCTCAACAAGAATATCCCCAGGCTTCAAGACGTTTTCAGCGGGATACCCCTGGAGAGTATCCTGCACTATAACACCAGTAGGATAAATGAGCAAAGGCATCAATAACGCGATTATGGCAAATGTTGCAATATTAGCAAGACTGCCTGCAGAGAAAACTCTAGCTTGTGATCTAAAAGAGCGCTTAGCGAGCTCATCCTCGTCGATCTCGGCAAAACCTCCTGGAATTACGAATAAGAGGAAAATGCCTGTAGACTTTACTTTAATCTTCTCGGCTACCGCTACAAGTGCATGCATAAGTTCGTGGGGAAGAAGTACGATAAATGCAGCAATGGCAAAATAAGGGATAGTGCTCAGTCCAATAGTTATTCCAGGTATTATAGGTGTGACCGGACTAGCAGTAGGTGTCCTATACACAAGGCTTAATAAGTTCATGTGAAGGAAATACATACCATAAATAGACAAGAAAATGCCCACAACAATTCCTATATCTCCGATAAGACGGAAGAACCTCGAATATTTCAACCCACATCTTTCAATAAACGTATTTAGCCTCTCTGTCTTCAGCATGATAGCTAGGCCATCTAAGCTTAAACCCCATTTTTCAGCCAGATCCTTTCTTTTCTCAACTATTGTCCAAGCTATAAAATAGATAACAGCTATCGAAACCAAGACCACAAATTCTTCGTTAAATAGCAAACTCAACACCTGCCCCACTCATATCATAGCCAAATATCTTGTCCATATATTTCTCTAATATGTATTCCCTCGCCTCAATACTTGTAGAATGCAAAGGCAAAACAAACTTAACATTCTTTTCCCCAACCAGTTTCTCTAAATATTCAAGATTAAAAACATCCCGAGTAGAAAGACCCAGACCCCCAATAATCCCGTATATTTTCTCAAATCTTTCAAACATTTTCTTCCATGTGTCGCTGAGTCCATGCACACTGCACCCTATAAAGAACACCCAGCCCTTTCTTGTCTCAACCACAAGTGCTTGTTCTCTCCAATAGGACCCCGAAACAGCCAGAAACAATCCATCATCGATCTCTTTCAATCTAACTTTAGCCATTTTGCCTGGTATCGGAGGCAAAGCTTTCCTCAAAACTTTCTCCTTTAATTCGTTATTTTCTAAAAAACCCCCTATATGATGTCTCATAGAAACTGATCCAACAAACCAGTCAAGCCGCTCCAATCTGATATCTAGTGTGCTGGCATTATGACTTAGTATAGAAAATCTTGGCCCAGAATCGAACAGAACCCATTTGGTCTTCGAGTCTTTACGTAATTGGATGAAAATAGATAATCCGTGGGCTGGAAGAAGACCCTCTATTATAGGGACGTTATCGACTAAAACAATCCCCTCTAATGTATCATACACTGCAGATATATCAGCATCTATGCAAATATAAGCTACGTGGATGTTTTAGAAGAAATCAAACGCGACAAGAACCACCGTGTTGTCTACACACACGTTGAAGAGCCCCGAGTTCCCGAGCTTGGACCAAAGGTAGAAGAGATCATAAAAGTAAAGGAACTTGTCCAAGCCCTAAAGGCTAGGGGCATAGAGAGGCTCTACAAATTTCAGGAAGAAGCTATAGAAAGGATCAGAAAG
>CAZJJA010000058.1:0-7024 GCA_964546235.1 uncultured Thermofilaceae archaeon
AGTTCGTGAGTTCCCATGGGTATTCCTTCGATATATATGCAGCCGACCTCGTTGTGGTACGACTTTTTGACCCAGTATTGGGTCCACTCGTCGACTTCACCCAATATGTAGTGGTTTCCTTCTGCGTCGGTGAAGTAGGGTGTGGCTTCCTGGTCTTTACATTTGACTGTTATTATGCCTATGTATGGTGGCGTGCCTTCGCCCTCTTTGTAGAGTGGTGCCTTCCAAAAGCGATATAGCATGTGGTAGCGGGAAGCTCCTATCTGGTAGAGGTAGTTTTCGAGAAGATTGAGGTTTTCGTCTATCTCTGCTTTGTAGTCCTTAACATATGCTATGTCGGTATAATCGACGCTTGCGACTATGAGGCTATATGTTATGTAGCCTATGAGAAGAGTTATGAGCAGTATTATTGTGAGCCATTTTGCGTCTTCACTCAACATCGTCACCCTATAGAAACCTCTAGGTAGAAAAGACGGGCCTGCGTAATATCTCTATTTGTTTGATTTTTTATAAATGGATTTTTCCCCCGATTTTTTTCTTAACTAATTCTATTATAGTTCTGTGAATTTCCCGGACTGGCTTGGAGGCGTCAACCACGATGAAATTGTCCTTGTACTTCTGGGCTATTTCAAGATATCTTTGTCTTACCTTTTTCATGAAGTCGGGGTCCTCGAATCTCGTCCTGACGCTTCTCGTAACTATTCTGTCGAGAGCCTCTTCTACTGGTAGGTCTAGGAGTATAACTACGTCTGGGTGTCTTATGTGC
This sequence comes from uncultured Thermofilaceae archaeon, assembly GCA_964546235.1. GTDB lineage: Archaea > Thermoproteota > Thermoprotei > Thermofilales > Thermofilaceae > JALVKT01. The sequence goes on from CAZJJA010000058.1 coordinate 767, forward strand.
CTGTTTATTGCTAGGATGAACTCCTCGTCTAGTCCTCGTGCACCCTGGTAAGCTAGGCTCGCGTAAATAGATCTATCAGAGACTACTATTTTTCTTTTTTCTAGAGCTGGTAGGACTATTTCTTTTTGTAATATGATCCTGTCGGCTGCGAAGATATAGGCTTCTGCGTCTGGATCGACGTCGTACTTGTAGAGGAACTCTTTTATCGCCTTTATCCACGGCTCCTTTACGAGTACTGTTTCGTAGCCCTTGATCTTCAGATATTCGTTAAAGAGTATTGTCTGGGTTGTCTTACCTGAACCGTCGATTCCCTCGAATGCGATATATAGCCCCTCTTTGGGGAGTTTTCTCGCTGGGAGTTTCATGGGTCTTTTTTCGACCTCTATTAGCCCATGTTTGGGACAATGGTATTCTATTATAACTTCTCCTGTGAAGGTGGGTACTTTGACTATTTTTGGCTTAATAAATCCTCTACATTGTGGACAAAATACTTCTTTTTTATAATCTTCCACAACTATTTAAACAGCTTCAAGCCTTATATAGATGAGTTTTCCTAGAGAAAAAATACTACATGCTTCTTTTGTAGACTTTAGTCTACAATATGGATGTTTATTTTTCCCTACAAAACCTCTATCTTTGTCGAGAAACGAATTATTAAATGGTGAAAAGATGGGCGAAGAGGATGTTTTGGACATGTTGTTTTCTGCTCTCGCACATGAGGCGCGTAGAAAGGTTATACTTGAACTTGGAAAAAGAGAAGAGATGACTTTTACTGAGATGATGGAGGTTTCTGGCATTGAAGAGACTGGAACGTTTGGCTTTCACCTGAAGAAGATGGAGCCTCTCCTTGAAAAAGGGGACTTTGGTAAATATCGTCTCTCTGAGCTTGGCAAGCTTGCCTATAACATTCTAAGCTACGTCGAGGAGGGGCATTTACCTGAGAAGAAGGAAGTTGTTGGAGAACCTAGAGTTATCAAGGGAATTGATGAACTTGTCGTTACAAAAGAGCTTTTGAAGGAGGGACCTGTAGTGATTCAGGACTGTGATACTGTTGTATTTGATAGCGATGTCGACGCTGAACTATTTAAGAGAAATGTTTTGTCTCTCAGGAATATAGACGTGATAGAGGTTCCGAAACACCTCTACAAGCTTGTCTTTAGCAAAATAGAGGAAAACGTGGATATGGTCACCTATTATGAGGGAGAGTGGAAGCCTGAACGTTCTCAGAGTTTTGTTAGTTTTAGTGAGATGATAATAGACCTACCTAAGATAGAGGACAAAGTATCGATAGTTAATTTTGGTAAACTGAAACTAGAAGGACTGAATGACGAGAATCTAGAGAAAATAGAAAGTATCACTAACTTTGGGACTGTGCTTGTGCCTAAGGGGTTCCGGGAGAAGATTTTTCGTAAGATGACCATAAATTCAGGCATCATAGAAGAGTACGATGAAGAGGAGGAAAAAGAGTCTTAGTTATAATTCAGCCTTGTCACCATTCTTCATTTTTCCGTATTGGAGTCAGTCATCATCTATTATCTTAAGGTATCACATGGTGTATATGTTATTTTGCATATAGTATAACAATATTATACTTTAAAATAACAATGTTTCCTTTTTTGCTAATAAATTTATATACATGTATAACTCTATTATATTGATGGACGATTTCTTGAGGCTGCTTTACTGGGTGGATAGAATAGGAATGGGTGAAAAGAGCCTCGTAGAGATTTCTAGGAATTCTCGTAAGGCTCACGAGGTTCTCGAGAAGCTGCGAGGGTACGGGTTGGTGAATGTTAGGAGAAAGGGTAAGATGTATCTTATAACCCTTAGCGATCAGGGGTTGGAGGTTTATGAGGCTTTGCAAAGGTTGAAGAGGAAGCTTGGTTTTCCGACTTCGGCAACTGTGCCGAAAAGCGTGTTTGCTCGAGAAAGCTTTGCTTCTGCTCCAAGCGTTATAGGCGGGAGGTTCGAGGAGCCTGAGCCACTAGAACCCAGCGTTACGGCTAGCGAGGAAGGTTTGCCTAGTTTTGCCCGGGATAATCCCTGGCTGGCTGTTTTGGTTGAGAGGGGTAGAAAGAGGGTTGGTGTATGAGTGTGCGTAGTGTTACTGTTGGTAGGGAGAGTTTTAGTTTGACTCACTTGAAGGTTTTTCGTAGGGAGGAGCTTGAGGGCGTTTTTGGAGACTTGTGGCAGGATGTTTGGCGTCTTGCCCACTCTCATGTCGTTATCTTCAAGCCGTTGTTTGTTGACATCAATTTGTGCGGTAGTGAAGACGTGAAGGTTGGACCTGGCGTTGCGCTGATTTTCGGCATGGATGTATGGTCTGACGGGTGGTTCTCTGTTCCTGCTCTGCTTGACGGCGATTTTCTGGAGTATCTTTTGTTCGATCTTCCGAAGAGGCTTGATGAATTTAGGTCGGTGGTTGTGGTTGAGGATGTCGGTTCGCGTTTTACAAGGGACGTTGAAGAGGGTGTTAGCTATGCCTTGGATGTGCTTTATCGCGTTTCTAGGGTATATCGTGTTCCTGTGCTTGTCTTGGACAGCTATGAGCTGTATCGGAGGTACACGTTCTCTAGAGTTATTGGCTGTAGGGTTGGTGACGATGGGAAAACGTATTGTATCGTTGATGGAGAGGTTGTATGTGTGAGGTGATTTGATGCCTACTCCTGTTGATGAGCTTGTTAAGGCTCAGGGTATTGGGAGGGTTACGGTTGCTAGGCTTAAGAGTGCGGGTATCGAGTATCTTGAGGATCTAGCTATATTCAACCCGGAAGAGGTTGAAGAAATCGTTGGGATCGACTTTGAGAGAGCTTTAAGGGTTGTTCGTGCTGCTCGTAGGCTTATTGGCTGGGAGACTGGTGTCTATAAGGGTACCGAGTATGCAGGCATGATGGCGTCTAGGGACGTTTTTACTTCTGGTTTGTCTGGTTTTGACGAGCTTATGGGAGGAGGGTTTGCTGTTTTCGATATCTACGAGTTTGCGGGAGAGTTTGGTAGTGGTAAGACGCAGCTTTGTCATCAGGCGAGTATTACAGTTCAGCTTCCACCAGAGCGTGGGGGTCTTGGGGGTAAGGTTGTCTATATTGACACTGAGGGGACTTTTAGTCCTGGCAGGATTGAGTCTATTGCGAAGAGGTTTGAAGTTGATGAACCCCTTGAGAACGTCTTCGTTTCGAGGCCGATTAATGTGGACGAGCTTGAGGAGTTTATTGTAAAGTCTCTACCTAGATTATTAAAGGAGGGTGTCAGGCTTGTTGTTATTGACAGCGTTATTGCGCTCTATAGAGCCCAGTTTCGTGGGAGGGAGTGGCTTGCTCGTAGGCAGCAGAGGATCAACTACATGCTGGATTGGATTAAGCGTCTCTCAAGAGTGTATCGGCTGGTAGCCATCATTACAAACCAGGTGATATCTAGTCCTAGCGCCTATGGTGTTGCTTTGAAGCTTCCAGCTGGTGGGAATATTATAGCTCATGCTAGTACTCATAGATTTTTCTTGAGGAGGAGCGGGGACAAATATATCATGGAGGTGCTTGATAGTCCTAGGCTGCCGAGGAAAGCTGCCATCCAGTTTGTTATTAGGGAAGATGGACTGCATGATGTCTAGGGAATTCTACCTCTTATCGACCGTCCTTGATAGATTTGAGGAGGCCCGGAGTTCAGAGAAGAGGGTTTATGTTAGCGATGTTGCTAGACATTTTTCCAAGAGGCATGCCGGTAGGAGTAGTTCGGCGCTCGGAAGAAGGCTGCATAGTAGAATTTGGGGTGAACCCTGGGTAGTGCTGGATTTAGATGAGGTCTGTGTACCTTTTCCTTTGGCGTGGCGTTTTGAGTTTGGCTGGCTGCTTGGTGTTGCGGACCAGGTTTGTTTTAGAAAAGCTAGACCTTACGCTATTGTCGAGTATAAGAGCTATGAGGGTGTTTCGAGAGCTGATATTGTACAGGTTCTTCTTTATGGATTGCTAGTTAAGCTGAATTTCTTCAGTAAGATTGAGTTGCTTCTAAAAACTGGTATGGGTTTAACTAGAGTTGAGGACTCTTTTCTGGTTTTCGAGGGGCTTAGGATAGCTCGTAGACTTTGTAGGAGTATTTGACTCGTCTTAGGTTTTTGTTGATCGCTCTTATTGCTGCATAAAGTGGGTCTAGGATCCAGTTACCGTAACCTACGACGTTTTTGAAAGGTATAGTATATTCTTTGGGTGGCTCTAGAATAAGCCCGACAATCTCGAAGTCTTCTATTATGTCGAGTTCTACTAGCTTCTTGAAAAGCTGTACCTCTTCGCTTGGGTAGGCCGTCAGTATAGCATATATCGTGTCTTTACGAGTTGCTAGGGTGTATGCTTCCTGTACCGCTGGAGATTCTGTTAGTGCTTTTGCAAATCTCTTGTTTTCTTCCTTTCTTACATGTATCTTTAGTAGAAGTGATTTCGAGCTTGCTTGTGGTTTAAATTCGACTATATTATATAAATGGTATTTTAACACGTGCCTTGAAAGGTGGTAGCTGGCTACTTGCTGTCTTATACCCGCCTCTTTGATCCTTGTGGATATTTTTACAAATGGGTCTCTCATGAGTTCGGCTATGAGCCAGAGGTCTATCATGTCGGGTATTCTTTTGAGTGTTGAGGTTGGCTGGTATGGCTCGATCTCGGGGAGTATTTGGGGTAATTTTTCGTAGTTTGAAATGAGAATATTGTCTCTATACTCAGTTAGTTTTGCTGTATCTATTTTCCATCTGTAGACTGTGTCGATAATATGGTATGTATCCACACTTATGTTTAATGCTTCGACTAGCTCGTCTTCTGAGCCTTTGGGCGAGACTGCGTATATGAATAGTTTGTTCTTTTTTCCCGAGTAGAATTTCACTAATTTCAATATATATGGAATCTTTATTCCATGTGGTGGGTTATATATGTGTTCTGTATAGTTTGCTAGTATTAAGATAGGCGATAGTTTCATTGCTTTTAGGTCGAAGCAAGCTCTTATCCTGATGTTGTGTTTGAGAAGATTCTTTAACTTTAGTGATACATAGGATATGCTTATTCCTGTAGCTTTTGACAGTTCGGCATATTTTCTGACTCTTGGCACGTGTTTGAGAATCGTATATTCTGTCGGAGATATTGGTGTTCTTACCTCTATGAATCTCTCCATAATTCTATTTTGTATTTTGTGTTTTTTATATCTTTTTTCTTGTCTATAAAAATTTTCTCAAACTTGTTGGTATCTTAAAATATCTTCTAGAAGCTTCTGTGGACTATATCCATCCTCATAGTATACTCTTGGGAGGAGCCTAGCGAGAAGACTAAAGGCTTGATAATTTTCCTTTTTGAGTCTAATTATCTTGTTTTTGAAGGATTTTAGGCATTCGAGATATTCTTCTGGACTCCCATGTTTGCCTGACCAGTCATAGAATGCATAGAGTAATGCTCCAATGATTTTTCCTCGGTCGAGTTCTGGGAAAGCTGCTTCTGATTTTATTATTAACGATATATCGACAATTGTCTCGAATATGCGATATCCTGTCTCTGTAGTTTTTCCTTTTTCTATGTCTATTATTCCTTTTTTAGCAAGCCCGTATGCTATATTATATGGGGTGTTGTAGCTGAAACCTATGCCTTCTTTAATGCCTTCTGGCGTCGCTCTTATATTCTTCTTTCTTGCTATTTCTGTTAGAGTTTTTGTTATAATTTTAAGTATCTGTTCAGTTAATGATTCATCTATTTTTTTGAAATCATATTTATGTGTCATAAACTTCGAGAAGATTTACTCTACTTCTATTTATTTTTTACTTTCAGTATTCTTGTAAGCAACATTTATATACTTTTCTCGTGAAGAGCTAGATGGGGCTTATTGTAATGCCAAGAAAGGCTAAGGCAAAAATAGATGTTGATAAGATGGTCGAAGATATAATATCGGATTCTGATGAACTTGTTGCTCCTGAAATCGAAGAATATGAAGGTAAATCTATTGACAAACAGTTTAAGCTAGAAGATTTGGATGGCGTGGGTAGGGTTACTGCCCAGAAACTACGTAATGCTGGATATCAGACAATACGTGACATAGCATATGCCTCCGCACATGAGCTGGCTATGGTTATAGGTTCCGAAGACAGGGCATTTTCTATTATCAGGTCTGCGCAGAGACTTCTTGGTGAAGGGGAGGAGTTTATTACGGCTAAGGAACTCTTCGAGAGAAGAAAGAACCTTGAGTATATTAGTACTGGTGTTCGTGCTTTGGATGATTTGTTGGATGGTGGTGTTGAGG
>CAZJJA010000059.1:0-2354 GCA_964546235.1 uncultured Thermofilaceae archaeon
CTTCGCGTCAACTACTAACTCCACTATATCCTCAATGTCGACGAGATGTTTTTCGGCACCATGTGCTAGTCGAGAATTACTGCACCATGGGCACCTGAAGTTACAGAAAGAAAACCAGACCGTGAAGCTCGTACTCTCTAACACGTCAACCAAGCTTAACTCCTTCCAACCACCAACAAATATTTTCATTTGTATCTGATATCTTGTCGATAATCATGGCTATAAATTGTTAAATGAAAATAGAAACATGTAGTGATTTATAGTCCTTACTCGGGTTACAAAAATAGTTCGAGTATGTGAAAGATCACTATTCCCGAAACTAGAGCCAATATGAGTTCATACACCAATAGTACGACAAGGTATTTCTTGTTCCTAACTTCCTCGTAAAAAGCTGCAAGAGTAGGGACGCATGGCGTATAGGTGTCCATAGCCACAAGAAATGCTATTATTTGGGGAATAGTCAATCCTAACGAGCGGACAGCTTGCACAGGGTCGTCTATTCCTGTGGTCAAGACTATTGTCTCGACTAGACCTTCTTTTGCTATAAAGCCTGTCTCGAAGGCTAGAGCTATCCTCCAGTCTGGGAGTCCTATCAATGAGGTTACAGGGAGTAAGAGATTTCCTAGTATTGCCGCATAACTTTCTTCAATATTTATGGCAGGACCCGCGGGTCCATAGTTGGTAACATACCACAGGACTATCGACAGCACTAGTATTATTGTTCCAGCTTTTTTTAGGAAATGCACACTGTGGTCCCATGCATACCACCACATGACTCTGAGACTTGGCTTATGGTAAGGGGGCAATTCTATGATTATTTCTGGAAGCTCGTAATTTTTGAGCAAGATTTTCCTGAATAGTTTGCTTAGGACTATGAATAGGAATGCTGCATATGCATAAAGGAAGACCACTATAAGGGTCTGGATTATCGGGTTACTAAAGAATGCAGCTGCAAATACTAGGATTACAACGAGTCTTGCTTGGCATGGTATAAGTGGTGCTAGCATGTTTGCGAGAAGCTTTTCTTCGTCGCTCTCCAGGATTCTCGTACCTATTATTGCCGGAACGTTACATCCTATTCCTAAGAGAAGAGGTAGCAGGGCTTTTCCTGTAAGTCCCATTTTGTTTGCAAAATTGTGTCCTATTACAGCGAACCTTGAAAGTAGACCGGAGTCTTCTAGAAAACTAAAAGCTATGAAAACCATAAAAATTAGTGGGAAAAAGCTGAGTACGCTTCCTACGCCTACGATTACGCCGTCAACGATAAGAGATACAACAAAATCTGAGGCACCTAGTGCTTCTAGGAAACTTCTAACAATTTCACCAAATACTCCGAATACATTGCTCAGCAGACTTGCTAGACTATTTTCTTCAATGATTGCAGCCAGCTCTGGATAGCCTAGCTCATTAAATATTATGTTTAATGGAAAACCAGTATTTACTGAGAATACCAGAAAGATTATTGATATCATGAGCAATGTTGAAATTATTGGTCCTATCTGCGGGTGAAGAAGTATCGAATCTAGTTTTTCTGTAAACTCGGGCTTTGCGACGCCTGTTCGTTCTTGTACAGATGATATAATGTGTGATATAGTTTCATAACGGGTGCTGATTGCAATCAGTTCGGGTGATGATCCTAACTCCTTTTCAACTCTCCTACGAGTTCTCTCGACGTATTTGAGCAAATCTTTACAATCTGATTTTCTCAATAGGTCTTCGAGAATGGGGTCTCCTTCCAAGAGTCTTAGAGCAGCCCAGCTAAGAGGATATTTTTTTAGTTTTTTGCATTCTTTGATCTTTTCTTCTATTTCTCTGACATAGTAAAGAAGACCATTATAGTCTATCTTTAATCTCTTGACCTTTGCCTTTCCCTGAACCACGTCTAGTACTGCTTCAATAAGTTGATGAATGCCTTCCTTATTTATTGCCGAAATACCGACTACGGGTACGCCTAGATGCTTGGAGAGGCGTGAGAAGTTTATATGAATACCCCTCTTTCTAGCAGCATCCATCTTGTTTACGGCTATAACAACTCTTTCGTAGAGTTCTAGAACCTGTATCGCAAGATAGAGGGATTGTTCCAGTTCTATGGCGTTAACTATCACTACAACAACATCTGGTTTTTCTTTAACTATAAACTCTCTAGCGATAACTTCTTCTTCGCTAATAGCGCCGAGACTGTAGGTCCCAGGTAGGTCGACAATCCTTATAATTTTGTCGTGATGCCTTAGCTCGCCCTCGTATTTTTCAACAGTTTTTCCTGGCCAGTTTCCGACATGTCTCTTTTCTCCAACAAGTGTGTTGAAAAGAGTGCTTTTTCCAACATTGGGTGCTCCAGCCACTGCTACGAGAAT
>CAZJJA010000059.1:2364-7004 GCA_964546235.1 uncultured Thermofilaceae archaeon
CGAGCGAGGGTTCCAGGGGTATCAATGACTTGGATATCATGGTATCCTTCTTTGTAATAACCTACATTTAGTGATTGAGTTGTAAAAGCGTAATTTGCAATTTTTGGTTTTGCGGAGGTCATTTTAGAAAGTAAAGTGCTCTTTCCAACATTGGGTGCTCCAGCCAATGCTACGAGAATTTTATCCATGATGCACACACCTTAGCCTATTATTTCGACTATTATGCGCGAAGCATGCCCTCTTCCAATAGCGAATCTAACCCCATTCTTCTCGATAACCACTGGTCCTAGCGCGTTTGAAACTACCCTAACCATCGACCCTGGAATCAATCCTAGCTCAAGAAGCCTTCTATATGGTCCTCTGCCTTTAACGTTGATGGATATTATTCTAACAACTCTCCCTGGAGGAACCATAGCCAAGGGGATTTGCTCCCGCATTGCATTCACATGTTGAAATAATTAGGCTTCGCTTTTTATCCTTGTCCGTATAAATTCCGATACATTAAAGTTTATGGGTAGGTCCGCGTGATTGTGCGAGGGAATGGAATCGCGTCTACAATATGGTCTAGTCCCGCGATCCACATCACAAGTCTGTCCATGCCTAGCCCGAATCCAGCGTGAGGAACTGTTCCGTATCTTCTGAGGTCTATGTACCATTCATAGTCTTTGGGGTCTAAGCCGAATCTTTTTATCTTTTCTATGAGTACTTTTGCATCCGCTATCCTCTCTCCCCCGCCTATTATCTCTCCGTATCCTTCTGGCGCTAATAGGTCTGCCGAAAGCGTGACCTCGGGTCTTGATGGGTCGTTTTTGTGGTAAAATGCCTTGGCTTTCTCCGGATAACCGTATATGAAGAAGGGTTTGTCGAATTCCTTTGTGAGTTCTCTTTCCTCGTCTGCTCCTAAGTCTTCTCCCCACTCTATGTTTATGCCTTTTCTGGCCAGTATTTCTAGGGCTTCGTCATAGCTTATCTTTGGGAAGGGTGGCTCTATATTCTTTAGGGCTTCTATATTTCTTCCAAGGAACTTTAGTTCTGATTTTCTCTTTTCAAGAACCTTTTGCACAATATGAGTTATGAGCTCTTCCTCTATCCTCATGATATCCTGTAGCCCAACCCATGCGACTTCTGCCTCGGTGTGCCAGAACTCCGTTAGATGCCTCCTGGTTCTAGACTTTTCTGCCCTAAAGGAGGGTGCAACAGTGTACACTTTCTCGAGACTGAAGATCAAAGCTTCTAAATGGAACTGTGACGACTGTGTTAGGTAGACTGTTCTTCCGTCCACATATTTTACTGGGAAAAGCGTCGCACCCCCTTCAACAGCCGCTGTAATAAACATCGGACATTGTACTTCGTAGAACCCGTTTTTCCTAAAGTACTCGTGGGTGGCTTCAAAAACAGTATCTCGTATCTTGAAAACTGTCGTCAGCTTTCTGCTCCTTATAGCGAGGTGTCTGACGTTAAGGAGAAACTCCTTTGACACGTCTCTTCTGATGGGAAAGTTTTCCGCCAGCCCGACTATCTGGATTCTTTCTCCCTTTATCTCTTTCCCCCCAGGGGCTCTCGGGTCTTTACGTAAAGTTCCCGTCACTATTATGCTCGACTCAACCGTAGCTTTTCTTGCTTCTTCAAAATCCTCGGAAGTCTTGTCAAAGACAGATTGAATGATCCCACTAGAGTCTCTTACTACTATGAAGGCCTTGTCTTTAAACTCTCTTCTCCGGTAGACCCAACCTCTGACCGTCACGCGTTCTCCTTCAGGTAGTTTTAATGCCTCGTTAACACGTATTATATCTGGTTTCGATGCCAAGACCGCACACCGCTTCCATTACAGATAGGCTACGTTTAAATCTAATTAGGCTTCTCCTTAAATTCTATGTCATGTTTCACTGGGAAAAAATATCGTTTAGACGACTAAACCTCAATGTGCCGAACGGTTGTTTTCCTCCCAAGTACACAGTTTCTACAAGCCTTCTTGCCTCCCTATTGGAACAGGATGAACATTTCGAAACGGTTAACGTGGCTTTAGAAATAGGCTGTGGCGTGGGTGTTCTTACCCTTATTGTTGCCAGAAGGGGTATCTATACCATAGGGGTCGACATTTCTGAGGATTGTATAGCCTCTGCTGTTAGAAATTCTCGTGAAAACCTCCTTGACACTTTAACAGACTTTGTTGTCTGCGAGTCTGGAAAATGTATAAGGGACAATTCCATAGATATTTGTTTCACAAATCCTCCATATCTACCCATAACCCCAAAAGACATAATTGATTATTCTTTTGCGGGAGGAGACTCTTTAGAAATATTGTTAGATATACTTGAGAACTGTAAAAGGATTACTAAGAAAGACGGATGTATCCTATTAGCAATAAACGATATAGCGCTCAAATCTCTCAAACTAGAAAAGTTCAAAAAGGCTGCTTACCATAAGAGTCTCTTTGACACTGTATATGTTCTCAAAAAACGTGGCTAAACAAGAGGTTTTCCAAACCTGTGCTCAGCCTTGTACCTAATTTTCAGGGTCAAAATCTCGCCTAGCACCTTTTCGGCCTTTCTCCTAGAGAGAATCTGGTTGTTGTTTCCACAATATGGGGAGAAAATACAACGAGGACAACCATCTTCACACGTGCAACGGGAGACGATATCATAAGCTTTATCCATAGCTTTTTCAAGCTTTTCGAACAAAAGTTTGGAAAGACCCGATCCTCCTGGGAAAGCATCGTAGATATAGATATGTCCTGATGGAAAGCTTATTCCACCCATATCTGTGGGAGCTGCTCCTATAACCATTTGTGCAGCCGATATCAGTGCATGCTCTATCGCGTGGAATGCCTCCGCGTTCTGTATTTCGTTCCAGTCAGCTCTGGGAGGCATATAGATGAGTATCCCTTTTGTCTTGAAGCCATATGAAAGCTCTTTTTCTAATAGCTGTTGTCTTATGGTTTCTCCGCTTGGGAAAGATTTGACCACGTATCCGTATACAATGTCGGTTATCTTGAGTTCTATGTATTCTATTGGAATACCATTTACGATTCCCCTGTCAAGGGTTTTTTCGTCTTCCGGAACGGTATAGTATAGCGGCGATGTCGAGACAGGCGGCATTTTATGTGGTATGGGCTTTACGTATGCCTTTTTGCCCCTAATTCCTAGGGAAATGTAAATCTTTCCTCCATGTAGGTATATCGCACCAGGGAATAACTCCTTTATTGCTTGGGGGAGTTCTCTATAACCTATCCTCTTTCCGTTAGCTATTATCTCTACCACGTCTCCTATTCCTCGTATATTTTCCCTCTCCCTCAGGTATATCCTCCCCTTTCTTGTAGGCAAGACATATCCTCTCTTGGAGATCTTCAGAAATCCTTCCGCTACCAAATTATCCAACACTTTTTTCTCAAACTCTGAGAGAATAGTTGACTTGTAAGGAGAATCTATGCTCATAGCAATTAAGTGTACTTTTGCTATTTCCTCGTTGGTAACGTCGATGTATACTGGGTCTGGTGCCTGGTTGAAAAATTCTCTGGGGTTTCTCTCATAGTACGCGCTTATGGGATCGTTTCCGAGGATTGTGAATACGTAGGCTGTTCCTCCACGCCTGCCGACCCTTCCAGCTCTTTGCAAGTATTTTGAGAATGTTGGAGGTATGCCGTACATGATTACAGCGTCGAGTTCTCCTATGTCTATCCCCAACTCTAACGTGGGTGTTGCTATGACAGCATCCAGTTCGCCCCGGCGGAGCATTCTCTCTATCTTTTCTCTCTCAGCGGGTAATAGCCCCGCCCTATGAACCCTTGCTTTAATACCATGCTTTGCCACTAATATTCCAAGGCTTTCCACAACTCTATGGCTGTCTGCAAAAACGATCGTCCTAAGCTCGTTCTTCTGAAGTATCTTTAAAAGATGCAATACTTCGAGGCTTTTAGATCGTCCTAGAGGATATAGGAGGACGTGAAAGACCCTAGACTTCCTATATGGTCCAGCATAGACAACGCTCGATTCCTCTCCGAATAGTTTTCTAGCAAACTCGCCAGCATTGCCTATGGTGGCTGAGGCCGCAACAAAACAGGGTTTCTCACCTATGAAACGTTTGAGCCTCCGGAGGACATAATATATATGGCTCCCAAAAACCCCATTATAGACATGTGCATCGTCTAGAACTATATATGTGACTTCGCTGACAAGTTCTTTAAACTGATCCGAGTATCGTAGCGAGAAGTGTATCATGTCGGGGTTTGTAACCATTATTTTTGGCGGGTATTCGAATATCCTTTTCCTCTCGCTTTGTGGCACATCGCCGTCGTAAATTGATGCTCTGAGCCCGAAGAACCTGGACGTGTACCAGTATATTCTGTCTAGCTGGTCCCTTGCCAGCGCTTTTGTTGGGTATATCAGGAGAGATGCGGTTTTTTGGACTCTCGTGTCGACTGCATGCTCTATTATCGGGATAAGAAATGCTTCTGTTTTTCCTGTTCCCGTCCCGGCTACTATAAATACATTTTCTCCATTTCTGATCCTTTCTATAGTCTCTGCCTGAAATTTGTAGAGCCTCTCTATACCCCTCTCCTTTAGGGCTTGGACAAGCTCCTTTACTTTTATGATCTCTTCTACCTTTGGTCCAAGCTCGGGAACTCGGGGTTCTTCAACGTG
>CAZJJA010000060.1:0-6920 GCA_964546235.1 uncultured Thermofilaceae archaeon
ACAAACTCCGAGTCACTCACACTGAAAGAGACGCTGTCCACAAAGAGTTCGATCTCAGTTGTACCGTCAGGATCAGTTCTCTTCGACCAGTAATACCTGAAGAAGTTTAGCTGTGGATCAAAGCATACACGCTCCTCTACGTGTGTATCGTTCTCCTGGTAATTGGCATAGAAGCAATGTAGCATGACCCCATGTATCTCCTTGAGCCCCTCATAGGTGAACCTGTTCTTGTACTCCTCCCAAGTTGTAGTCGGGTTCTCCGCTACTCCTGTGCCGCCCATCTTTTCTTCGACTTGGCTTGTTCCTGTCGTCATTTTGAAGCACATCCATTTGTTCTGAGTTTGGACGGATTTCATGCACATAATTGTTGTTACATGGTTTGTGTCGTTCTGGAATGATAGAATGAGGTTTTCTCCTTCCATGCCCTGGCTACTTTCTTCCACATTCATGTAGAACTTGAACTTTTCATTCATAGTTGCCATTTCGAAGTGGCCGCTCATCGACATCGTGCCCTCGTCACTCTCAGATTTTGTCGAGAAAATTCCAGTAGCCTTGAAGGCCTTACCCACAACGTTTGACAGGAACTGCTCAAAAGTTACTTCTTGTTGCTCCTGTTGTTCTTCTTGCTGCTGTTGTTCTTGTTGTTGACTGCCTGTTTCCTGTTGTTGCTGTTCCTGCTGTTGCTGTGGCGGTTGTTGCTGCTGTTGTTGTTCTTGTGGATGGGTCTGAGGCTGGGTTTGTTGTTGCGGTTTTTGTTGCTGAGATAAAAGCATATAGGCTCCTCCAGCTACAGCTAGAATAATTATTCCTACTATTATTAATAGTATTGTTTTTTCCATTTCTTTTCAGGTAGATTAAATGATATCCGATATTTTAGCATTTTTATATAATGTTTGATAGTTGTAAAATAAGTTAAAAATAATATACTATTTTCGGCTTCTTTGGACAAAATATAATATTCAATTTTATATTTTGTTATAAATTATTTGTTAAAAAATTTTATAAAATAGAGATATTTTGACAGAAGAATTTAGATTACAAATATAGTATAATAAAAAATAGAAACAACCTAACTAATATAAACTTCCACACCTATATTACGCTGGGATAATACGATGGCATACGATCCATTTTGGAACATGATAAAAAAGTTCATAAAACAACTAGAAGAACAGATGAAGGAATTAGAAGAGAATGGTTTCCTAGCACCTATCTCGCCAGAAGACCTTACAAAAAATCTCAATTTCAATAAGCCTGGCATATTTTTCTACGGCTATTCCGTAACAATGGGACCTGACGGAAAACCGATCATCAGGGAGTTCGGCAATGCGCCCTGGCTAGCCAAGGAAGCCAAAATAGGACCCCAATCTGGAATAAAAGTGTTAGACAACGAAGACATAGTTGTAGAGGTTTATGATAAGGGAAAGGAGATAGAAGTTCTCGCAGACATGCCAGGATTCAGCAAGGATGAGATCTCAGTAGAGGTCGGCGAGGATGGGCAGACAGTAACGCTTGTTGCCGGCAGCGTAAGGAAGCGCGTAAAGCTTCCCTCAAAGATAAAGTTTGAGCCCAAGGAAACATCCTATAAGAACGGCGTGCTCAGACTAGTGTTCGAGAAAAAGAAAGGGCTAATCTTTATCTAATTTCTTCCTTTCTCCCTAAGACAAAGTAGATTTCTCCTGTCTTCAGGAAAACGTATAGGAGCGACATAGTTGCAACTAGCCATAGAGAATAGAAGCTTGCACCGACAAGGCTGAATACAAATATCAGGAAAAGCCTAACGTCTCTCGACGCAAACATGGGGATCTTTCCTATCTTCGAGGGATGAACCTTGAGGCTTGCTTCAGCCCTAGCGTGTAGATAGCTCACCATTACATCCCCGAACAGGGCAAGCATGCCCGCTATAAGCGCCAACATTTTCCAGCTATTAAACGAGTAAAGCGTTATTCCCAAGATTATAGACGCGTTAGCTATCCTGTCGAGTATTGCGTCTACAAATCCTCCAACCGGAGAAGCCATGTTTCTAGCTCTAGCCAACTCTCCGTCAACTCCGTCAATAATAGAGGCGGCCTGGACTAGGATACCGCCAAGCCACTCTAAACCTGTCATGTATGCTGGGAGCGAGGCAAGCCCTAGAAGGAAACTTATAAGGGAAACCTGGTTTGGCGTGACTGGAATGTCGTGCTTCACAATGAAGCCTGTTATCCTCGTAGAGAATTTTCGGTTGATGTACCGTGAAACAGGTCCGTCGGTAGCTTTTCCGCCAATCTTCATCGCCGACACCTCTAGGAAAGTCTACTAGGATTTAAAGCCTTTCAAGTTCTCTAACATTGCTGGTAATGACTGGATAGACCTTCCAACTCTTGGACACCATTTCTGGAAGATGCGCCTTATAGCCAGAGACTATGCTGACATAGTCCTCGACCGTGTCAACCTCGGCCCACGGGATGCCTGTGACGTCTGCGACCCTGACCTCGTATCCAACTCGAGCAGCTGTCTGTATTATTTCGCTGAGCTTTATCTTGTATTTCTTCTTTGCCAATAGAGATGCTATGTTGAATATCTCTCTCCTCATGACGAAAACACCTGTGTCTACGAAGTCCCAACCGTGGAGGCCTTTTCCTATTGCTATAATTTTTCCACCAAATGTCTTGATTAGTGTAGCCTCTTCAACATCTACGAAAACGGGGTCCCTGTCGCCAGCCACTATTGCAACGGCATCTGGGTGTCTCTTTGACTCCAATGCTAGTCTTTCAGGTATCTCTTTGGGATATATGTGGTCGCTCATCGAGAGGTAAAAATATTTGTCTCTGACACACTTTGATGCCACATATAATGAGTAGCCATTTTCTCTCTCCCAGTCGTCGTTTACACAAAACTCTATCTCAAGTCCATGGTCAACATTAAGTAAAGCGTTTTCAAGTAGTCCAAGGGTCTCGCTTCTGGTGACTATAATGAACTTTCTAACTCCAGTAGAGGCTAGGCTGAAGATTGAATATGTGATCAGTGGTCTCCTGGCTATCGTGAGTGTAAACTTTGCACCATTCCCTATAGAGCCTAGACGAGAGCCTATACCTGCAGCTAATATAACAGCTTCTCTTATCATGACAGATCACCTCCATATATAAGATTTTAAATATGATAGGAAGAGTATATACAACTCCTAAAACCTATGTAAACTTCATAGAAAATATATAATAATGATTTATATTCTTTATTTATTAACCGAATTTACAATTAGTATAAAAAACGATAGAAATCTAAAAAAGTTCGAAATAAAGTTGATAAAAATCTAAAAAAATTTCACCAATACGGATAGCTTCCCTTCGGTATTTGGTCTCCAACTCTGCCTGCAATCTTGATGCTAGGCTTGATAGTTGGTTTTCCAGGCTCCCACTGTGCTGGTGTAACTTCATCTGGGTGTTCTCTAATATACTGTAAGGCCTTGAGCTGTCTAATTAGCTCGTTGACGTTTCTGCCCATGTTAAGAGTTACGACCTCATAGGCCTGAATTACACCGTCTGGATCAATGATAAACCTACCCCTGAAGGCAACGCCCTCGTCCTCCTTATACACGCCATAGGCTTTAGCCACTTTCCCAGTTGGATCAGAGCCCATGAGATTCTTGACCCTACCTTTGAGAAGGGGTTCCTGCTCTACCCATCCCTTGTGGTCGAATACTGTGTCTGTGCTTATGCTTAGTACTTCTACGTTCATCTTTTTGAGTTCGTCAATCACGTTGTTCATTGCCGCAAGCTCGGTTGCGCAGACAAATGTAAAGTCAGCAGGATAGAAGCAGAGTACTAGCCATTTCCCTTTAAAGTCGGAGAGCTTTATCTTCACAATTTCTCCTGTTGTCGGGTCGAATGCTTCTATTTCAAAATCTGGTGCCTTTGTTCCAGGCTGTAAGATCATGTTTTCACCACTTTAATTAATAGTTGATTTTTTAAAACTTTATTGTTTGAATTTCTAACTTAAAATATATATTATTGTAACGTTTTCTTATCCCAAATATTCTTTTTGATGGTTTTCTTATAATGAAGTGTAATTTTAAGTTATGCTCTTGTTTCTCAGCTGTATGGCTTAAATTTTTGAAACCGCTATAATAGTCATAGTGAACAAAGTTAAGCTTAAGCTAACGCTAACAAAGGAGAAAGTCATCGATATGTTCCACAGATACTGATGGCTAAAAGGCACAACATGCCAATACTGTGGCTCAGCAAGATAGTCAAGTACGGCAAGGCGTCAAACAGTCCATACATCTAGCGCTAACTTTCAGATCCTGCGGAAAGCAGTTCAACAACACAACAGGCATACTTTTTGCCTGGACAGGGCTGCCGCTAAGCGAAGTTCACAATATTATACATGTACTTCAAGCTAGGCATGAGTCAGACAACCATAGCCAAGGAGACAGGCTGGAGCAAAAAACAATACGATCGTAGTAAAGCCCTTCGGCAAAGTTATCGCAATCTGGTTTTAAGAGACTAAAGCTCAGGGCGAAGTTGAGATCGTCGAGACCCACGTGCTCAGCAACATTCTATGTTTTGCGGCTTCCACCTTTGTAAGGTTGTACGCGGAGGCGGTGTTGCATGTATATCACTGGCTATTAGAGGTGATAAGTAATTTAGCTTAAAAACAAGGACAAATTATTAATATCTATTGTTGTAAAAAAATATTTAAATATTCGATATTCGTAGTGGAGTTGTAAAGCTGAATAAACATGGCATATAAATATAAAATATTGTTTCTGCTTATAGCGTTTGTAACTTTCTCAATAATCTCGCTTCCCATAGCTTTGTCACAGCCTCAGCTTTCTGTTTTACTTGACGAAAATTTTAATGATAAAAACAAGATTACTGGTCAACTTTTCGGCGAAATAGATCTGCTAAGTGTCGGGCCGGGAGACAACGCGATCACAATTAATGGGCTTACAGGCTCGGTAGGCTACGAGGGAAAAATCCTAAACACAAACGAGGGAACAATTAGGTTCTGGTGGTCTCCGCCCCCAGATCTTATAGACTTCTACACCTCTAAGAGACCTGAATGGAAGAGCTACAAGGACCAACAGGGTAACGTTATCGAACCGCCCCGAATTGGATTTCTCCTAGATGATCTCGGTTTTTTCGAACCAGAACCCGGCAACTTCCACCTTTACCTATACTTTGAAAACCAAACTACAGCATACCTGGTATGGGCTGTCTACGACGGGAAAAGCTGGCAATCTGCTGAATGGGAGCACAGCCCAGACTTTTGGAAGGCTGGCCAGAGCTACCTCATAGTTGTCTCCTACGGTCCTAAGGGTCTAGCACTCTATGTCGACTCTAGCCTTAAGGCCCACAATCCAGACTACACTGGTGGAGTGAATATCAAGTACCCTTTCTTCATAGGTCAGACACAGGTAGAGGGACAGAATGTTGGCAAGTTTTACCCCTTCGGGCCTCACAGCATGAAGGGAATATACGATGACTTCAAGATATATAACAGGCAGGTACACTATGTTCCTTACGAGCTAACGCTACCGAACGAAATTTTTGAGGGCAAGTTCAACATCTCTGGAAAGCTGCCAGAACAGGCTACAATATACGTAAACCTTGTGAGCCCGAGCGGCAAGACTAGAAGCTATAAGTTCACCAGCCAGCCTGACGGCACATACATGATCGTTCTGGACCTGAACGAATCTGGTACGTGGAGCCTTGGGATATCGACTTTTCTGCCAAACTCCCTCGTCGCGGCCTATGGCTACTACAAACTCGATGTAAAGAAGAGTGGGAGCACAAACTTAGAGTGGAGCTACAAGACCAACGACCCTCTAACGGTTATGCTCATAATTGCCGTTGTAGTCATAGGATTAGTGCTACTCTTCAAGTTCATTACAAGAAAAAAGGAAAGATATCCTCAATACCCGCCTCAATACTATTACGCGCCTTCCCGTTAAAATAACTTTTTTCTCTTCTTTCCATTCAGTTTAGCTTCCTCTATACTTGTTTATAAAGAACGTTTTAAAAGAGGATAAAAGAAGAGATCTTGACTTGTAACATCTGTATATTTGGTGCATTTTCATGCTTTTGGTAAGACTTATACACTCAAGGTTCAGCGGTGGTTAAAGAACTATAATATTATAAAGTATGTAGAATCACTCGAGATCTTTTGAATAGACCATGCCTGAAATGTTTTGTAGCGGTGCTACTTAGAGCTTTTTTCTTTTTCAATGGTTTCTCGAATAAGTTTTTGGATCACATATAGTTTCTCAACAGCATATAGAGTTAGCGGTCTGACTCCTATAGACTGAAGTACTATGAAGCCTCTACCGTATATTTTGTCGAAAAATCCAACATTTACTTGTTGAATGTTTTCTAATTCTAGCATGTCGTAGTCGATACCTACAAGTCCCTTTCACAATAATCCTTTTGTTTGTCAAAACATACCATACGTTTTTCCAGGAAATATAGTCGTATATGGGCCTGTGGCAAGGAGAACTAGAATTCCTTCCCATATGAGGAGAACAAAAACACTGGTGTTTGGAACAAGACTTTAGGCGTAAATACTTTAAATCATCTGGAAGAATGGGTGTTCTAGAATAGAAATTATTAGAAAATTTTTCTTATATGTTTATTAATTTTCTACATGACTATAACTTTATACTAATTTTAAAAAAAGTTTATTTTCACAAAACATCAACGCTGTAGATCTCATAGACGTCGTCAAAAAGCTCTCTCACAGAGTTAACAGCAAATGGCAGAGATTCAAGAATAGAGCTGGCTGTTACACCATCCTCACCCAGATAGTAGCTGGCGATATCTCCCGCCAATCCGTGGACAAATACGCCCATCCTCACGGCATCCAGAACGTTCAGGCCGAGACCGTACATTGCAGCAATAGTCCCTGTCAGCACGTCTCCCGATCCAGCGGTAGCCATGCCG
>CAZJJA010000061.1:0-6604 GCA_964546235.1 uncultured Thermofilaceae archaeon
TTCTGATAATCTCTTCTTCCTCTAAGATGTTGGGCAGCTTTTTTGGTCTCTTTATTCTTGGCAGGCTTATTTTGGAGGTTTCGAGGCCTATTCTCTGGTCTAGGAACTTCAGTATGCTTCTAAGTGTCGTTATTACTTTATAGAGTGTGTTTGGGTCGTAGCGATCCGTGACATTGTCTATGAAGTCGTCTATGACTTTCTGGTTTATTTCCTCTATTTTGACTTCGTTTTCTTTTAAGAACTTGAGGAACATGTATGCTATCCTAAGCCGCAGGTATCGTGTCGTATCGCTTAGGCCCTGCCTCTTGAGCCACACATGATATTTATGGAAAATCTCTGTGTAATAGTCGCCTAGAATGGATCTGCGCTTTTCGATATAGTTTCGGAGCATTTCCTCGCTATACATTCCTGGCATAATTTCACCTAAGTAATTATACTATGCTTAAAAGTATGGAAGGAACTGAAACATTTGTTGGCTGGGTTCCGTCGCTACTGAGAAATCTCAGACTTTTCTCCAATTTTTTCATCCAATAAAGCATCGATGATAGGTCTTATGTTTTCGAATTCTTCCTCGGACAAGAGTGTCTCTAAAATAACTACTTTGTCGTCTCTTTTGTAAATATAGATTTTTTTATTATTGCTCTCAATCATCGTCCAGGGGGTCACATCGTCCAGTAGTGACAGGAGTGCATTAGCTAGTTGAGTGAGCCGGGATTCTCCGCCTTCTTGGGAAAGACAAAGTATAGTGTTTCCGTTTTCGTCGAGAACAAGCACTCTCGATATTTTCAGGGATTTCATCGTGTTATCTATGTTGTCAAAGTCTATGTCGTACTCTTCAAGCAGTTTTTCTGACATTTATCTACGAGACATATTTATCGTTATTTAAATTTATTTTTTAACTTATTAACTGTTGTTTGATGTTGGTTGTATCAGACAATTATATATACTTCTTTGTTGAGGTGAATAATGAGAACCATGAAACCAAAATTTGATGAAGAGGAGGAGGAATGGGAAGAGGACGAAGAGTGGGAAGAAGAGGAAGAGGATTTAGAGGACATAGAGGAAGACTTTTGGGAAGAAGAGGAAGAATGGGAGGAAGAAGAGGAAGAAGAAGAGGAATTCTAGGAACATATGGCATTATAATTTAGGTTTCTCATATTCTCCTCTTATTTATTGCGTTATTTTCTTTATAATAAAGTAAATCTCTCAAGGAGGATTTCTCTATGTTTGAAAAGAAGAAAATATAAGTGATTCCATAAAGGTTTATATATAATCATTTAAAAAGTAGACGAAATGTTACATCTATTTCTTTATATTTTACTTATGTAAATATTAACTTGATAGAAATGACATATGAGACAGACCCAGTTTATCAAATGGCTGTAAAACAACTAAAAGATGTAGCTCAGCTTCTCGGAATACCTGACGATGTTGTAGAAGTTCTAAGACACCCAGAAAGACTCCTTAGAGTAAAGATACCCATAAGAATGGATAACGGGAAGATAAAAGTATTCTTCGGCTGGAGAAGCCAGCACAACAGTGCACTAGGACCATACAAGGGAGGAATAAGGTACCACCAGAACGTTACAGAAGGAGAAGTAGTAGCCCTATCCATGTGGATGACATGGAAGAACTCCCTAGCCGGAATACCATACGGTGGCGGAAAAGGTGGAGTCAAGGTCAACCCCAAAGAGCTTTCACCAAGAGAGCTTGAAGAGCTTTCAAGAAAATACTTCGCGGCAATCTCCAGAATCGTTGGAGAAAACGTCGACATTCCGGCACCAGACGTCTACACAAACCCACAGACGATGGCTTGGTACATGGACGAGTACAGCAAGATAGTCGGATACAACGCCTGGGGTGTAGTCACAGCTAAGCCAAAGGAGCTAGGAGGACTCTACGCCCGTATTGTCAGCACAGGTTTCGGCACAGCCATAGCGGCAAGAGAAGCAGCAAAGAAGCTATGGGGCGGAGTTGAAGGAAAAACGGTAGCAGTACAAGGTTTTGGAAACGTAGGAATATACGCTGCAAAGTACCTCGCAGAATGGGGTGCAAAGATAGTCGCAGTGAGTGATAGTAAGGGCGGAATATATGATCCATATGGGCTAAACGTTGAGAAGGTCATAAAGATAAAGAAAGAGACTGGTCGCGTACAGAACTATAAGGAAGCAAAGAAGTTTATAACAAACGAAGAGCTACTCGAGCTAGACGTAGACATACTTATTCCAGCTGCAATCGAAGAGGTAATCACAAAGGACAACGCCGACAGGATAAAGGCGAAGGTCATCTCCGAGGGAGCTAACGGTCCAACAACACCTGAGGCAGACATTATACTCAGAAAGAAGGACGCTATAGTGATACCAGACATTTTGGCTAACGCTGGAGGAGTAATAATGAGCTGGATAGAATGGGCAAACAACAGGATGGGCAACTGGCTGACAGAGGAAGAGGCTCTTAGAAGGCTAGAGAACAAAATGGTCGAGAATTTCGGAAAGGTATACGATGAGTGGCAGAAGAGATTCTATGGCCACCCAATGAGAACTGCTGCCTACGCAATAGCGGTAGAAAGAGTCCTAAATGCTATGAAACTAAGAGGCTGGATTTAAAAATAAAAAATTATTTTTTCTTTTTCTTTGACTTTTTCCTTGACTTCTTCTTGGTAAAGTATAGATATCCAGCCACGACCGCCGCTATTATTACGGCAACTATCACAACCAATGTGTAATCGAACTGCGCTGAAGGCGATATCTCGATATCAGCACTGCTTATCACGGGGTCGAAGTTCTCTGATACAACAGTCACCTTTACTGTAGCCAAACCCTCTTTGACTCCTCTTACGTGGACGCTTATTTTTTCTAGGTCATGTGGCTTTATTTCTCCGACATCGACTATTATGCTCTTGGACCATTCGTTACCGTCTTTTGAAACCTCGGCATTTATGCCCAAGACCTGAACCTTCACGCCTAGAGCGGAGCCGTTGCCCTTGTTTATGATGTTTATACCTATAATCTCGCTCTCACCCAGAGGAAGAGTGTTCTTATAATCGGTAAATGTGACAACAATGTTAGGCATGTATACTTCTTTCTTCTTTGTCTCCTCTGCCTCCGCTATTATTTTTTCGAAGAGCTTTTCAAAGAAAGCCTTGTTGGTGCTAAACGGGGATATACCGTAGTAGCTATCCAGGATGGTGTGGACACCTCCGATTGCTATCACTACACCCTTATTTACCTTTGATACTGCAACCACTACAACATCTTTCCCCTCAACAAGTACATTACCCTCTTCGTCTACAGCAATCGTGGTATCATACCCTATCACTATTGGTACGGCGTTCTCGCTTAGCTTCAAAGAGGTTCCAGAGAAGAACACTTTTTCCACTCCTTTCGCGACTGCCGAAGCTAGATCGTTATCGGCGAAGTTCGAAAGGAACACTGCATAAGGCTTGTTTTCAAGACTATGTGATTCATCCCGGACACTTCCATCATACCACTCTATCCCGAATGATGAGGTCAAGGAATTATGTATCTTAGGGTCAAAGTGTGCATAATAGTTTCCAAATACCAGGAGGATACCGCCGTTTTCAACCCAACTCTGTATAGCTTTGATCTCCGAATAACTGAAAGACTTCTCGGGGTTAGGTAGGACAAGTATCTTAGCATATTCTAGAAGCTTCTCGTCTATCTCCTCGTTGCTAGCTGCGACGACTCCATAACTACTCAAAAACTCAACGAACTCTTTCATCCTGTCTAGTCCATAGTACTCTCCATGAGAATAATCGATGATGACAGTTTTGCCCTTCTCGGCGCCATAGATGGATGTCTCAATAGTCTTCTGTTTGCCATGAGCTTCGACGCTTACAACAATGCTTATAGGACCGCTTCTCGAAGGTTTTATGCCTACCTCAAAAACCAGCTCAGCTTTTTCACCTGAGCCCAGTTGGTCAACGACTTTCTCTTCGCTGAAATAGTCGGAGGAAGCCTTAATCTTAACGTTACTTAGCGTGCTGCCAACGTTCTCCAGCTTCACTGTTATCGTAATGTTATTCTCTTGTCCTACCGGGAGTATGGTGGGTTTGACGTCGACCTCGACCTTTACTGGTAGTTCTCTGGCGCCCGTCTTACTCATCGCCCACTCGATCAGAGAAAGCATGAAGTTCCTGTTGTCATAGAACTTGTTTTCATAGAAGTATCTGGTTGAGGCTAGTTTACTGCTACCTATCGCTATGATGTATCCTTTGCCATAGCTTGAATATGCACCTACAACCACAGAGCCAGACTTGATGGTCTTCCCATTCTCGTCGACGACAAAGGACAGCTTGCTCGACCTTAAGATCTCTTTGGCGTCACCTGATATCTCGAGCATACATCCACTGTATTTTATTCTCTTAGTGACCTTCTCCTTGAGGAACTGTGAAAGCTCACTGTCACCTGCAACCTCTACAAGAGGATAGTATTCCCTGTAGTCGAAGAATTGTTTGTCATGAACGCTGGTCTTTGTAAACTTGATGCCCACATCCTCTGTAAGCTTGTTTAGCTCGACGTCGTTAACGTACTTATACCAGTCACCCATCACTATAAGCACTCCTCCTCTTTCAACAAAACCCTTGATCGCAGCAACCTCCGAGTCAAGAAGCCCTGTTTTAGGATTGGTCATAATTAGAATAGCCGCGTTTTCCAGAGTCTTGTTTGTGATAGTGTTCCTGTTGATGTATACTGTGTAGAGTTTCTTGAGGTCGGATATAAACATGTCAAGCTTGTCGGAATCATAGTACTGTCCATGGCTCTCGTCAAACACGATAACGTTCTGCGAAGCTGCAATGCCGTTTTTCAAGTGAATCACTGTTAGAACTATCAGGGCTATCAACAATGCCAACGAAATTTTTGCTAACAAAGATTTCCGAGACGACATTGGTCTTACCAATTATCAAAAATATTGCTCCAATTTAAATAAGCGCCACAAAATGTGCCCGAAACAGTTTAGAGCGATTTTCCCGATATAAAATAACGTGTCCGAAGAATTCAATCGTATACTAGACACTATAATGCCATTCTTTTATCTAACTATAATTGCAGTTGTCCTTTCGGTTATCTATGCGATAATCGATATGTTCTCTATTGACCGAGTTCTAAAGCTCGTAAGAGAGACAAAAGCTTTTGTGTTTATCGAAAACGAAGTACACTTCGGAAAACTACACATACCGCCTAGAAGCGGCGGAGGATTCGAAGTAGTCTACACTGAGGAGGGAATTGAAAACCCCCAGACAATGATAGCCTTCCTAATTGAAAACTATCACGAAACAAGAAACAAGAAGTTCTGGGAGAAGGCTGTCTATCTAACAGATTATTTCAAGAAAAAAGGAATTCTACCAAAAGACTTTGACATAAACAAGGTTAAGATTAGTGCTTGGAATCCACCATCTTTAGTTTCCAGAAAAATCTATTCGTCGGAAGTCGGCAAAATTTGGATGATAATATCGTTTATAGATCTTCTTTCTGAAAAAGAGAAAAAAGCTAGGTGGAAACGACTTTCTAGCATCTACAGCCCCTCAATTCTAAAAAAGTTATACAGAAAAGTTCAAAATTCACTGGGATACGTCAAAGATAAGATAACCGCTTCATTAACCGCACAGAGTGCAACATTACTAAAGGTCGCTCCTACAGATTTGCAAAAAACCCTACAGGACGCACAAACAAAGATAGCCACAAGTTTTATAACTACAACCTATGACGCATTATTAGAAAACAGCATTGGACGGCTAGTTACAGTAAAGTTCAAAGACATAGATGGCGAAGAAAAATTCTATCAAGGAGTTTTAGGAGAATACTCCGATAAATACATCTACATACTCGATGTAGATTACAGGTTACAATTAGAGGCGAAGATAAAAGGAGACCAGATAATAAACATATACCCAACAGTAAAGTTCTATGGATTCAGGCCAAAAATACCTGAGACGCTAAAAATTGAAAGAAAAGACGGCAAGTTCACCATAATAAACATATCCTCAAAGCCTGTCAGGATAGAAAAACTCATATCATCAGGCAAGGAGATAAACATCTTCAAGGTTCTATGGCCGCAAGAAAAAATCCAACTAACAGATGAATTCCAGGAAGAAGCAACACTTCAGTTCGAAATATCCCTAGAATCAGACGTAGTATGGCCACGTAGCAAAGCAACAATAATAGGACTCGGAGACTACCCGCCTTCACTTCTTAAAAGAGTGCTGGAAGACTTTGAATTAATAGAAAAAGTCAAGAAAATAACCTAACATCTCTCACCCACACGCCTAAAAACAATAGTCGAGTTATCTTTTACTACAACACTACTGACGTCGATAACCTCTATAGAATTTCCTAAGTTGTCTACTAGAAATGCTTTCCAGCACCCTCTAACATCATTAATCTCGACAATACTGGTAATGCCACTAAAAGATTCTAATCTTACATTAGCAACATACATTAAAGCAGTCGCAACAGACGCGTTCCTCGGCAACAATAGAGAATAATGTCTCTCAACACGGTCTCCATAGTCTATCTCAACGTTAACAGACACTGTCGACTTCTTGAAAACACCAAGCGTCTCGTTAATCCTTCTAGCTTCCTCC
>CAZJJA010000062.1:0-6532 GCA_964546235.1 uncultured Thermofilaceae archaeon
CCAGACGAGATTACAAATATTGTTCCAGGAGAGAAAAAGACTTTCAGGATAAGGATAAGTGTTCCAGGCGATGCGAAGATCGGCGACTACTATGTTAAGCTGATATTGGACACTGACGTGTCCAGCGAGACAAGGCTGCTTCATGTGGCCGTCAGACAGAGAGGTGAAACCTTGTATGTAGGCATCGGTATTGTTTTGGTTGTTTTTGTCGGTTTGGTCCTGGTTTATTTGAAGTTTGGTAGGAGGTGATGGGGTATGGATCTGGCTATAGAGACTAGGGGATTAGAGAAAGTATATGAGAAAAAGATTCACGCGCTAAAGGGTGTTGACCTTCAGGTGCCAAAAGGTGTGGTGTTCGGTTTATTTGGCCCGAACGGTGCTGGCAAGACTACGTTACTTTCGATACTGACTGGAATAATTCTCCCAACAAAAGGTGAAGCATACGTATTAGGCATAGATGCTATAAAAGAGAGCCTGAGAGTGAGAGAAAGGGTGGGTGTGCTACCTGAAGGATTTGGCTTCTATGAACACCTTTCTGGACTAGAAAACCTAATTTATTTAGCAATGCTTGACGGTCTTTCGAGGGAGGAGGCTAGGGAGAGAGCTGAGAAGATACTGGATGAGGTAGGGTTATGCGAGAAGAAAAACGTCAAAGTGAAGGAGTACAGCCGTGGTATGAGACAGAGACTTGGCGTGGCACAGGCAGTGCTAAAGGACCCCGAGCTCATATTATTAGATGAGCCTACCCAAGGTATAGACCCTCAGGGCGTTGCGTGGTTCAAGAACTTTGTGGTGAACCTTAGACAGAAGGGCAAGACTATACTAATAAGCACGCACCTTCTTCAAGAAGTTGGCACACTCTGTAGCCATGCAGCGATAATTTATAGAGGCAAGATCTTGACTATAGGGAGCTTTGAGGAAATCTCCAAACGCATAAGGGAAGAGTCAAATATCAGTGCGGTATTCATCTACCCCAACGCTTTCATGGCTGAAAACGCCTATAAGGCTCTTGTTGAGTCGGGCTTCGGCGAAGTTAGAGTAGAAGCAGAAAAACTCTACATTATTGGAGACCCCGAGAAGGCTGAGAGTATGTTGTCGGAGAAAGGAATAGGTGTGCCTTCCAGGGTGAATTTCCCTTCTGACTGGCACGATATTTTCGTCCATTATATATTCTTTAGGAGAGGTGATATGGAATGAATAGGATATGGATTATAGCCGAGAGAGAGTTCGCAGACTCCATTAGGAGCAAACGCTTCATAGTAGTTGTGGGCATCTTCATTCTAATGTTCATGCTAAACCTCTCTATGCTTTCCTTCGCCTCGCAGGTATCCGAGCTATCCCTTGAAGACCTCTTCCTCCAGACGTCGATAAGCAACCTCACGTTTATTGCAAGCCTCCTTGGAATAGCGCTCGGCTTCAGCGCCATTTCTGGTGAAAGAGAAAAAGGCACCCTCCTGCTAATCCTTTCCCGCCCAGTCAGTAGAGACCAAGTTCTAAACGGCAAGACCCTAGGCGCATTAGCTGTAATTGCGTTATCGCTCTTCTCGAGCTACTTCATACTCATAGGGCTAGGCATGGCGGGCTTCAATCTGGCAATAGACCTCGACAAGGTAGTCCGTGGAGCACTGGTCCTTATATTCATCCTCCTATACAGCCTTGTCTTCTATCTTGCTTCAATGTTCTTCTCGGTTATATCTAGGAGATCCTCCAGAAGCATGGTTCTTGCACTGGTATTCTGGATCATAATGATCATAATCTTGCCTCTCATAGCCTTCATAATAGGGACAGCCCTAGCTGGACCAATGCCTGTAGGAGAAGAAAACATCGAGGCACAGATAGAATACTGGCAAAAAGTTTCACAAATACAGGCATCAATCCTAAGCTTCACACCAGACACAAACCTCCAGTCAATAATGCGCAACCTTCTAGGAACACCCACTCCCTACGGCGTAGAAGTCCAAGTAAGCGTCAACGAAACAACAACCACAACCCCACCGCCACCCGAAGCTAAAAGCATCCCACAGGCAATTATCGACAGTGCCCTTAACATCCTAGTCCTCATAGTCTACGTAGTCGTTTTTTACGGTCTAAGCTACATGTTCTTTGTAGCCAGAAAAGAAGAAAAATAAAAAACCTTAGGAAAAATATTATTCTTTCTCTCCTTTAAAAATAATTCTCGCACCAGAACCAGTTTCCAACAAGAAACCACGTTTTATCTCAGAGGCCTGACACTTAGCAACAATACCCGAACAATGGGCTGGAGCCACCCTTTTTACACCCCACTCCTCAAGCCTGTCAAATATCTTATAGACCTTGTCCGGCTCCATGCCATACATGTGTAGCCCGCCTATCACAGCATAGACCTTCTCCCCAAAAGTCTTCTCTGCATGCCTAACAATATTAAGTACACCCGAATGACCACAGCCCGTAATCACGACAAGCCCGAGACCCTCAACGTTGACAGCCACACCAGTATCGTCAAGCATAGGGTCTTCGACCAACACACCCTCCTCCAACATATACATGTCTTCCCTGTGCTCCGGAAAACCTTCTCTCGCGATTTCGCCCATATAGTACACGCCGGGCACGAACATGAAAGAACTTCTCACCAGCATCAAGTTAGAGAGACTACGGATCTCCTCCAGTGAAAAAGGCGACCCTATGTAGCGGAGAAAACCATTTTTTAAAGAATATTTCTTCTTAAAAGCATCCGGATGGGCTATAACGATCTTTTTCCCGGCTTTTTCCAGAAAGATCTTGAGCCCACCTGTATGGTCGTAATGTCCATGGCTCAACACTATGTAGTCGATTTCGCCGGGTTTTATCCCGAGAACCTCCATGTTGTGTAGAAGAATAGTGTCGGTTGTTGATGTGTCGAAAAGTATATTGTATGTTTTTTCTCCCACGATAACCTTTAATAGGGCGGAGAAACCCCATTCGGCGAAAAGTCCTGAAGAATGGACCATGTTATCTACAATGATTATAACTTCTAGAGCGTTGACCGTGTTTTTTCCCATCACACAATATATCCTGTGGAAGCTATAAACAGGTATTGTGCAAAAACCACAATCTGAAAACACTTACAGAGGGTTAGTCCCTCACAGCGTACTTGAGCGAAATCAGGCTACTTATAATAATCAATACACCGAATAGCAACTCTGTGCCAGAAAGTCTCTCCCCCAAGAGAATATAAGAATAGACCACTGTCAGGAAGGGCGTAATCATCTGCAACATAGCTGGAAGCATGGCGCCCAGACCCTTCACGCTAACCATGTTGAACCAGTTACCCAGACCAATAGAAATAATGCCCGACAATAACAGCATTCCTAAGACCAAAACATCGGACTGGAAACCGTGACCAATTGAGTCAAAAAGAGCTAGAGGAAGAAACATCATTCCCGCCATTAGATAGACAGCGGAGGAATAGGCAAGAGGATCCTCGTTCCGAAGGAAAAACTTTATCAACACAGTAAAAACGGCCCACATACAAGCTGCAATACCTACCAGCACAACACCTATATCGATAGAAAAACCCTCAACCCCGCCTTTCATAGTAAGACCATAGACGCCAATAAGCCCAAGGGCGAGTGAGAGAATAAAGAGAGGATCACTTATTATCCTACGCTCGTCCCTATATACAATAAAAACCAGAACCGCCAAGACGACGACATTCAGCCTAAGCATAAAAGCCGCCAAACTAGCCTTAGTCATGTAGACTCCAGTAGTCGCTAAAAGCTGGAAAAAGAACGCCGCAACAGATGGTAGCAAGGCTCTCTTAAACCTTTCCACGTTGTAGGGGTTCTCGCTCCGAGACAAACGGTATACTATGGAGAGAAATAATCCTGCAAAGAAGTATCTGATAAAGTTTTGCTGATTCACGGTATACTCGGCCGAAAGAAACTTTATCAACACAACGCCTAGAGCCCATGATGCAGATGCGCCAAAGGCTGCTAAGAAGTATTGTGTCTTTCTTGACATATCTCTTCGGCTAAGAAATTAGCATAATAATATCTTAGTGTTTCTGTTAATAGAAATTATAACTCTGTTTAAAATTAAACCAAAAAAATATAAATATACATATAACACTTTTTACGTGTTATTGTTTGCAAGGAGAAATTGTGCTATGCGGTGTCTCTTTGCAAACAATAAAATTTTTGGAGATGCAATAGCTATGTTAAAAATAAAGGTAAATATTAAAAGGATCAAGGAAATCCTTTCAGAAGACAGATATTGGTTAAAGGTGCTGTATCTTCTTTTGGGATTTCTAACGCTTTTTGTGTCAACATTCCTCACTCTATACAACCTAACATACCTTGACTATAACTCTTGGGCGGCATATCCGTTCATTTTTGTACAATTCGTATGGTACTTTTTAGTTTCTAATAACGCTACAACACTCTTCAGGCTGGCATTTTATGAAGAACCCAAACGCACGCAAGCCTGGAGAAAGAATCCACCTACAATCTCAATTATTATACCGTTATACAAGGAACCAGTAAAAGTTCTACAACGTTTTGCAGATGGACTAGATAAGGTGACATATCCTGGAGATAGGCTTGAAATGATCATAGTAGAAGACTCTGACAACGACTACTTCAAGAACACTGTAAAGATTTTTCAGAAAATAGCCACGAAAAAGAAAGTGAAACTCTATCTTCTAAAGAGAGACGGGAGAAACGGCTATCGTGGTGGAGCAATAAAGGATGGGATAAAAATAGCTAGCGGCAAGTACATAATTGTTTTTGACATAGACCATAATCCACTCCCAGACACGTTCGAAAAAATGATGTCTGTAATTGAAGCCAACAGAGATAGGTACGACGTAGTATTATTTCCACAACAATTTGTAAAACCGAAAAACTCCATAGCTAATGCCAGCTATATCGGATACAGGTTTGACTATGCCTTTAGTAGAAAAGGGAAAACGGTTTCAAACTCCGCATTCTGCGTAGGTACAAATTGGATAGCCGATAGAAAAAAGATAGTAGAAGCCGGCGGCTACGACGATAAAACCATTGTTGAAGATTTCGCCACAAGCCTGAAATTATGGCATCCAAACGGTATCCGGATAGGCTTCGCAGAAGGAGACCTCGCAATTGGACTTTTACCTGAAACTCTCCAAGCATGGAAAATACAACAATACCGCTGGGCATATGGTGCCTTTAAGGGGTTCAAAGACTACATCAAATCCTTCCCAAAACTTAATATTTTCCAGAAGTTCGATTATTTATACAACATCGCATGGTATCTTGTAGGGCTTACAACAATCATGTCAAGCCTTTTCCCGCTCATGTCTAGCCTTGGAGCCCCATTCTTAAAGATAACCTCAATCGTGAACTATGTTATAATCGTTGTCGGCTTCACCATAATGCAGCTTTTACTTTACGCCTCACCCCTCATGATTGTTGGGGAAAAAGTTACAAAAATATCGCAGGGACAGTCTACTGGAATCTTGATATCCGACACATATACCCTAGCGTTTATAGATGCGCTTAGGGGTAAAAAGAGGAGCTTCAAGGTCACGCCTAAGGATAAGAGGAGGGTGGGGATAATACAGTTAGGCAAAGAATTATTCCTACCACTTTTGTTAGTTTCGATAAACACACTAGTCATCCTCCTATATTTCAGCAACCCCAACCTCTTCACGCTGATAAACGCATTCTGGGCGGCCTACAACAACTCCTGGATAATGTCGGCACTAATAAGCTACGGTATAGACCTTACAAAAGGCAGACTCTAAAAAATAATCCTTTTTACCCTTCTTCTCTTTCAGAATCGCTATAGCTTATAGACTCCTTTCTAGATGATTCATCAACACTTCCTTCAACAGTTGGTTCCTGGACAGCTGGAGGCTGGTAGCTCTGCCACTGGTAAGGTTGTGGCGGTGGAGGAGGGGGAGGTATGAGAAACTCGTCCGAAATATTCACGTCTGGGTCGTTCCTGTCTCTAAGGTAGATGAGTAGTGCCAGGATATATAGCGGATCAACTAGGAGCGTTTTAACGAAACCAGCAAGCGACATCAAGTTTGAGAAAAGTGGGTTTTTGACGAAAACGTCAAACCAGAGATAGTTGAGAACCTCTGGGAAGAGGAATAGCAGGAAGAAGGCTATAAATGATAGAGGGTCATCTGAGACAAACGACAATACTTTGCCAAGCGAGCCAGAGACGCTGGACAGCGCACCCTGCCAATTGGTGAACGGAAAGATATAAGAGGGCTCGAAGAAAAGCCTCATCAACACCATTATAACCGTCATTACAACAAGGTTCTTCACAAGCATGTACATCAGCTCCTCTATCTGCAGGTGCGACGGTGTTCCGTGCATGCTAGATACCATTCTCACGAGCTCGGTGATGAACGGCAACAAGAGAACAATCGCAACCACGCTGTAGATGATCGCCAATACGAACATTATAAGTATAACCCTCCCCTTCACTCGCCAAGCCTTCTTAAAGGGTTCAAAGAGACCACTCTTAATGCCATGAATTACTTCTAGCGCAAACAAGACAAATCCTCCCGTAGCCACGGCAGCCG
>CAZJJA010000063.1:0-6510 GCA_964546235.1 uncultured Thermofilaceae archaeon
CATTTTTCTAAGGCTTGAAATCGATTTTAGTACTGTTAGGCTGTATTTCATGTCAAGCCCGAATGTGGGTTCATCTAGAAGGAAGATTTCTCTGTTAAGTGGTTTGACTGCTAGAAGAGAGATCAGCCTTTTTTCTCCCTGGCTTATTTTATATAGGCTTTTCTCCGCTAGATGTATGAGTCCTTCCTGCTGAAGCAACATTTTGGAGAGCTGGATCGACTCTTGTTTATCATAGCCTAGTAACCTGTATGTTATGGCTATTTCGTCGAGGACTTTTCTCTCTACGAACATGTGTTCTGGTATTTGAGTCACGAAGACAACCTTGTTTGGCGATGGAGGAGATCCCATAATCTTTATTTCTCCCTTATAGGGAGGGATGATTCCTGCAAATGTTTTAAGTAGTGTTGTTTTTCCGCTGCCATTTTTACCAATTAGGACTACCATCTCTCCTTTTTTTACTGTAATGTTTATGTCTTCAAGAATGGTATTTCCGTCGAGCTTGACCTCTACATTATTTGCCTCTATAATTGTCTCTTCGCTAACCCTAGTTTGAGTCTCAGAGAGTGTTTCAGAGTTTAAGAATCTTGTTGGAAGCCAGATTCCAGCCTTAATGAGATCATTAAGCCCTTTCATTTTGACTAATTCCTCTATTGATCTAACGACTATACCGTGACCGTTGTCTATGTAAAGTATCTTATCTATAATTTCCTCGACATATTCAAGCCTATGCTCTACTAGGATTATGGATTTTCCTTCATCTTTCAACTCCTTCACTATCCTATAGAATATATATGAAGAATAAGGGTCTATGTGTGCCGTGGGCTCGTCTAGCAACATTATATCTGGCTCAATAGCCATTATGCTGGCTAGCGCTAGTCTTTGTTTAAGTCCTGTTGAAAGGATGTCTACTTCATATTTCCTATACTCCTTGAGCCCCGTCTTTTCTAATACAGTATTTATTCTCTCCATTATAGTCTTGACATCAAACCTCAGGTTCTCCAAAGGAAACATAAGCTCTTCTTCAACAGTAAACATTATCGTCTGAGCCTCTGGATCCTGAAGCACCAAGCCCAAACGACGTGACAGCCTTGACAGGCTTTCCTTAGAGGGGTCTTGACCTAAGACCCTTATCTTTCCTTCAACATGTGCTGGTATAAGGTTGGGTATGACCCCTGAAATTGCATAAAGGAGCGTTGACTTGCCGCCACCAGTAGGACCTAGAACTAGTAGAACTTCGCCTCTTTTAATTGAAAAAGAAATATTTTTGATTACAGGTTTCTTCTCTCTGAGATACCTTACAGTCAGATTTTCTACCGTAAGCACATCTGCGGTATTCAAACGTTTTCCACCGCTTTTCCAACGGCAAAGGCGTCCAGAACACCCGTCTTTGCTATGGCGTCAATTACCGCTTTAACCAGCACTCCTGCAATAATTGCCCCACTAACGAAGTAAAGGCTCCAAAACACTATCCTCTGGTCAGGTGTTAGAGGCTCAACAATACCGTAGAGAATTGTGTCTGCTGCCGCGGCCCAAACACTGGGCGCTGCTCCAGCCAAAGCCATTGTTGCCCAGTCCCATTTCTTGTATCTTGTTGTAGCGAATACTATCTCTGCCATTAGTCCCTGCATTAGACCATAGAGTGGCGCGGTAAGGTACTGGCTTCCATAGGCTAGCTCAGCGACTGCTGCGAGGAACTCGCCTAATACGGCTATGCCTGGTTTTCGTATGATGTATGCTGGGACTGTTGCTCCTATATACCATACTCCGTATATTATTGGAATATAGAGCAAACCTAGTATCAGGTGAAGGTAGTCCCATACTATGTTTGACCATATTAGAAATATTGCCCCTATAATCGCTGAAATAGCAGCAGTAAAGACCAGCTCAATTGTGTTGGGTCTCTCCATTTTTACCAGGTTAATTTGTATAACAATGTTATAAAATCTTCTCTTAATAATTTTCGTTATATCTTATCTTATATAACTTAGTTATATAACCGAGTTATAATATCTTCCCTAGAAGCATAAACGGTAATCTTATATAACTTTGTTATACAATTTTACTGAAAACATGTTTCCTCAATCAGTCGCTATAAACTCTTTTATCCCAATATTTAGGCGGCTGATTGTAAAAGAACTTAAAAGAAAGGGTGTTTCTCAGACCGAAATTGCGCGAATGCTCGGCATCACTCAGGCAGCTGTTAGTAAGATTTTAAAAGCTTCTCACAACGAAAACTCTATCTCTCTTAGGGGACTCGATATAAGTTTACTGGAGATAAAGCTTATAGCGAGAAAGGTCGCAGAACTCCTTTACGAGAAAAATATAAACGAAGCGGGAATTCTAGCGAATAGATACTGGTGGCTGATAGCTGCTTCAGGGGATGCTTGCAGAGCACATGAGAGATACGGTTGGAGGAAAAGCGAGTGTTATATATGCACTAAAATTGTATATCCCGACTTGGATATAAGCAGGGGATTAACGCTTGCAGATCTCGAGAGAGCTTTGCTTGTTTTGTCTGCATCTAAAACATTCCATAAGCTTATACCTGAAGTTATGTCGAATCTAGCTGTTGCCATTCCTGGAGCCAAGAGCATATATGATATAGCTGCTGTTCCGGGAAGGATTTCAAAGACGAAAACAGGGGATATAATTTATAGAAGGCCAGAATTTGGCGCTTCTCGACATCTAGCAAGCATACTTTTATCTGTTAAGAACAAGTACAGAGCTGTGATGAATATCAAGTTTGATAATTATGTTAGGAGAATTATTGAAGATCTTGGGGTGAGATACGAGGTTTTCAGTAGCAACGATTTTCCTACACGCAATCCAGCTGCTACTGCTGCTTACCATCTTATAGAGAAATGCCCAGAATGCAAAGTTCTCATTGATGTTGGTGGGCAAGGCATTGAGCCTGTTACATATATTTTTGGAGATCGTGCCGTAGAGATAGTTGAGTTTGTAATACAATTGGCAGAAATTTATGATGCATTGTTACGCTGAGAAGATTTTCTCGGTGGAATAGTTAAGATAATTTATAATAATACTTTGCGTATATTCATCTAGTAGGTGGTTTCCTTATGAGTGCTAGAGATGAGGCGATCCAGCTTCTAAAGATTTTAGGGTTGACTGGTCTTGAGGCTGAGCTCTACTTGTTGCTCCTCGAGAAGGGTCCGTTAAGTGCACCTGAGATTTCTGATTATCTGGTTAGACATCGTCCCCAAATTCATGTTGCTTTAACTAGACTTGCTTCAAAGGGATATATTGAGGAACTTGGTGGTAGACCGAAAAAATATAGGGCTGTAGATCCAGAGATCCTCTTTAATGTTTTCCTAAAGAACCTCAATTATATGTCCAAGAAAGCATTACAATATATGAAAAGCCTTTCCAAGCCTGTTATACCGGAGTTGCACGGAGTATGGATGATAAGAGACGTAGATGTTACCAAAGCGAGGATGGCCGACTTAATCGACGATGCGGAAATAGACGTTCTTGTGATGGGTGATGTAAAGTTTATACATATGTTAGGAGAAAAACTGGAAAATGCTGTCAAACGTGGAGTTAGCGTCTATGTGCTATCCTACTCTACTGGTGAAAGAGGAGCAAAGTTTCTCATAGAGGATTTGCCCTTCCTCAAGAAATTAAGGATAGCCATATCAGGAGACATGGTCGTTGTAGTTGACTCAAAGAAGGGCGGTCTTTTGAAAGCTAGACCAACCCTACCTATGCGTCACGGATTTATTATTGAGGAGAGAGCGTTGCTAGACTATTTGAGCCACGACTTTGTTAATAGGTGGGTTAATGCTAAGGTTGTTGTTGAGAAGAAGTACGACTTGCCTCTAAAGTTCACTTTTCACAGACTTGCACTCTACGAGACTAAGAAACTTTTGCTCGAAAACAAGAAGCTTTGGCTCAGAGCAATAGGATACGAGATAGACAGCGGAGCAAAGACGGATGTGGAGGGAAGGATTATTGATGCTGTTTTAGAGCTGCCGTCAGGCTATGCTCACTTCAAAATCGACACTGGAACAGCTATAATTAGGGTCGGAGGTCTAGACGCGATACTAGAAGAAATAGCGGGTGAACTCTTCGAAATATACGAAAAAGAATAAACAGCATCCAAAAAATCATAGGTGCATGGTGTTTGGTAAAATTCAATCTACCTTCTAAAGTAATCATCGAGACACAAGCCCTAGAACTTTTACCAAGCCTTATTGAATCCTACAATTGTCACTCAGTGCTCTTTGTGACAGATCCCAATATCTACAACATCTATGGAAAAAACCTCGAGAAAACATTACAGGAAATCGTCAACGTTAGCAGATTTTTGATAACGGCCTCCGACATGACTAACGTAGAGGGTGCTAGAGAAATTGCCAGAAAGCTTGAAGCCTGCATTGTTGTAGGGATGGGAGGAGGCAGACCTATAGACGTTGCAAAGTATGTTGCCTTTCTAGAAAACAAGCCCTTCATAAGCGTGCCCACAGCTATAAGCCATGACGGTTTTGCGTCACCTATCGTTTCTCTAAAAGACAAAGACCTTAACCCCATGTCGTTGTTCACTCGTCCACCAGACTCTGTGGTTATTGATCTTTCTGTCTTAGCAGGCGCTCCTAAGAGACTTCTTAGGAGTGGTATAGGAGACCTTGTTGGAAAGATCACTAGCGTTGCGGACGCTCGCCTCGCACAGATGATAAAAGGCGAGGAGATAGACGAAATGAGTCTCTACTTGGCAGAAACGGCCGCCACAATGGTTTTAGAAAACATTGACGAGATAACTGATTGGTCTCCTGATGGGTTACGCATCCTTGTTGAAGCAGGTTTTCTAGCAGGCTCCGCGATGAGTATTGCTGGTAGCTCTCGTCCGTGTAGCGGTAGTGAACACTTGTTTAGTCATGCAATAGACAAGGTCTACCCTGAAAGAAGGAGTCTTCATGGAGAACAGGTGGGTGTTGGTACCATAATGATGGCTTATCTACACGGCTTAGACTGGGAAGCTATACGAGACGCACTCCGCATGGTGGGCGCTCCCACTAATGCTAG
Source organism: uncultured Thermofilaceae archaeon (assembly GCA_964546235.1). Classification (GTDB taxonomy): domain Archaea; phylum Thermoproteota; class Thermoprotei; order Thermofilales; family Thermofilaceae; genus JALVKT01. The sequence goes on from CAZJJA010000063.1 coordinate 5,041, forward strand.
AGAACTAGGGATACCTGATACGAAAATAGTTGAAGCATTGACTATAGCCCATTCTCTTCGCAAAAGGTACACTATTCTAGGCGAATCAGGGCTGACTTTGAAAGCTGCCAAAAAACTTGCCCGAAAAACTGGAGTAATTACAAGTTAGACATGCATCATTCGGGTAACTACACCCCACTTGATTATTTCCAAGAGAAGTTTTGGCGTTAGATAGTTTATAGGTAGATGTTTTTGTGGATATAGTTCGCTTTCTTTAAGTGTTTCTTTCTCATCTTCGATACCTTTTGACTGTCCAGTCCTAGCACATTTTATGGATTCGACTATCTCATAGAATGTCTTCTCATCTATGATTCCGAGCTTATATTTGCTCCTTGCGAGTAGTTCGCAGGCATTGTATGTTGCTTCGGCTATTTGTCTTCTGGTCATCCATTTTGTTTCATAGTTCAACATGAGGTACCATTTATCAGCAAGGAGAAGTTTTCTGTGTTCTTCAAATGTTTTCGCGAGCAGCTTGTATCCAGCTTTTTCTGGATAAAAGTAGGCGATACTTCCGGGATCTACGAATGGTGCTAGAGGCGCGACAAAGGAGTCTATTTTGCCTTTCGAAATCTTATATGTTTTTTCGAAGAATTCTCCTATCACCTTGACGTTTTCTGGATCTTGTAGTGGCAACCCTACCATGTAATAGAGATCGATTCTCTCGAACTCCATTTCTGACGCATGTTTTAAGAATTTTTCCAGCTCTGAGTTAGTATATGATCTACCAAACGCCTTCCTTATTCTCTCATCTGGAGACTCGGGAGATATCTGTAAGTATACTCTCTCGCCCACCTTCCTGTAAAGATGAAGCAAGTCTCTCGGTGGGGGTTTGAAGAATTCAAAGAATAATTCTATGTCTGTTTTTTCGGCGGAGATCATTGTAAAGAGCTCTTCTATGTACTTTCTCCCCAAGAGTTGAAGATCTCCTACGAAGAACAGAGGCGCTTTTAGTCTTTCAACTATTTCCTTGAATTCCTCAAAGGCAGCTTTTGGCGACTTTACGCCCAGTCTCTCTCTGAAAAACATCTTCTTATATGCAAAGTTGCTTCCTCCGCAGGTGATACAGTTATACAGGCAGCCCTTAAACGTGATAATGGCTGTAATCGGGTGTTTGAAAAAACCGCTCCATGGAAGGGAGTTGAAGATTCCACTTCGAGAGAAAACCTTAACTATAATGTCGTATCTTGGCCTAAACTCGTCGAAGGTGTATGGTATAAAGCGCAAGGGGGTTGCTCTCACCGATCCGTCTCTCCCCCTGTATGCTATATTAGGTATCTTCTCTAGCTCCTCCAGCCTGCCGTTTTCAAGAGCCTTTACAACATCTAGGACTATGGGCTCCGTAGTATCTCCGCGGACAACGACGTCTATGGCATCATATTTTTCGAGAATCTCTTTCCAGAATATCGTAGCAGAAAGACCTCCAACAATGAC
>CAZJJA010000064.1:0-6431 GCA_964546235.1 uncultured Thermofilaceae archaeon
TCGAGGAACGGCGTAGGTGGTTGTGGAGACGGCTGGGTCAAGAAGGCCGTCTGGTATATGCAATGTTCCACCGTTTATTAATTTGAAGATGAATATATTAATATTATTATATGACAAAAAAATATTATAGTATTTAAATACTAGGCTTCAGTGAGAACTAGTCGAAGTCGTAATCTTCTTCCTCTTTCATGTTGCCTAGCGCTTTCTTGGCGTTGTCTACTACTGCCTTGTAGAGCTCGGGTGAGCGTGACCTGTAGAGTCCTATAATGTTGCTGAGCATTGTCGCTTGGTTCCTGAGGGAGAAGACTTGTCTACAGTCTATTTTATTATTGTGTGTGAGGTAGGTGTTTTTTAGATCGTAATTGTATATCTGTGTTAGAAGGTATTTTTCTGGGGCGAGGACTTTTACGGCGTCTGTAACTAAGTCTATAAGTCTTGCAAATGAGCCTTGCGTCATATTTTCCATTTTTCTTGTGAGGTATCCGTGTTTACCAGCCATAGGGTGGATTTTTGCGACATAAACTGTGTTGTGTTTGAATATGAGTCCCTCTTTCTTGAACCTCAGTTGCACGTAGCCAGCGTTGTCTAGGTACAGGTAGGTTGCGGCTATTGCAGATATTGCTAGCTGGTCGTGTTTTGTTTTTTGTCCGCCACATGGAGACTGATATCCTCCTATGAATGGTTTCTCAGCAAAAAGCCATGGATAGAGAAGCGTTAATCCTGCAGGTGATATCGATAAAAATTTTTTCAAAGTTTATAACCCTAGATTGGTAATTGCTGATAAATATAAAAACATTGTTATAAAGGTAATTTTTCCATATATTGTCTACAAATGAGAATACCTTGTATTGTCTAGTAAAGTCTATTTACTAGTTGGAAGTTGATGTAGCGTTACTGAAGTTATGTAGCGATTTCGGTGGAGCGTAATGTCAGATGTAAGGCTACGCTATCCTATCGTGGTAAATTATCTATCAATAATTGTTAAGGTATTACTACTCGCTATCGCGAGTATGATTATAGCAAGGAAGCTTAACACTTTCGAGTATAGCGTTTGGGGGATTCTTCTTTCACTTTCTATGTTGTATATTACTCCCATAGCTCTGTGGAGGTTTTGGAGTATACGATATATAAGAAGAGGGGTCGAAGAAGCATATACTACAGCCCTAGCGCTGACATTAGGGTGGATTATTGTTGTAATTTTTCTACACTTTGGTGTCTCAAGATTTTATGGCATATTATTGGGTGGTGAGGCTGAACAGCTTCTGATGCTGGGTATTGTCTATGTTGCTGTTTTTATATTATATAGTTTTGAGCTTTCGGTAATTTCAGTGGTTTTTCCAGAATATGTCGGATATTCAAATATCCTGTATAGCGTTTTGAGATTTATTTTGATAGTTTTGCTAGTATACGTGGTTAGGTTGGGATTTCTGGGGGTGTTGTTAGCGTCTGTTTTTAACGTTATTGTAGTCACCGCCTTTATATGGATTAAACTTAGTAAGAAAATCGCTTTTCGCAAACCTAGATTCGATCTAGTAAAGAAATGGCTTAAAATGTTTCCTATCCCTATTCTAAGCGTTTTAGGACAAAATATACGGAGTTTGGATCGATTAGTTGTACCCATGTTTTCTAATAGCGAATTGCCTGTGGCATATCTAACAATAAATTACGCTATCACTCAGCCTTTAAAAATGAATCAAAGTGTTCTATCAAGTCTCTATGCAAGGTTGCTAAAAGACTATGATAGAAGCAGAGCTAGGAGAGATGTCGAGGAGACAATTAAACTCGTATCACTCCCGCTCATTTTCATTTCTGCAACACTTATAGTCTTAGGCAAACCAATACTTTCTTTAATGAATCCCAAATATGTAGACGCTTTTCCCGTGTTGATCGTAATGGTGTTGACCGTATTGATGAATTCTTATTTTCAAGTCTATTTTAACAGTATAAAGGCGATTGATACCATCGATTTGCAAGAAAATGTGAGATACGGGGACCTTTTCAAGAGTAATCTATTTCAGGCGATCTTTGCAAACTTTGCAAGAAGCTTTTTGGGAATCATTATCGCTATGACTCTGCTTCTATCTTATAAAGGAGACATGGTTTTCTATGCGCTAGCTTTTCCATTAGGGTATGCTATAGTGCTTCCCATACTGCTTTCATGGATATATCTAAAATCGAAGAAACTGATTGGAGCAGGTTTTCCCTATAAAGAAGTGGTGAAAATGGTGTTAGCTTCCATACCGGCTATACTTTACTATTATTATAGTGGGGCGCACACAATAATGGTTTATTCGTTCTTCTCGGATGCACCAATTTTAATAGTGCATGTGATAGTCGGTGTGATTCTATATGGTGTTACTTTGCTGGTGTTATCGGATTGGACGAGAAGTCTCCTGAAAGCGTCTTTAAATGTTTTACGTAAATCTTTTAATAAATGAAGGTGAAAAAGAAAAAGATTTAGATGTAACCCAAAGCTTTTAGTCTTTCTCTTATCTTCTCTTCTTCTTCCGGTGTGAGCGCTTCTCCCTCTTCTGAGAGGAATTCCTGCAAGATAAATATCACGAGGTCGTCGACGCTTTTGAATTCTTTGCCACTCTTCTTTATGAACTCCTCGGCCTTTTTATACAAGTCTTCTGGTATAGTGATTGTTTTCCCCGTCATAGTCTTCTCGACACAAACAATACTGCTGTTATTATTATCCTTTTGGTCTTTCGCAAGGTTTAATTAAAAGTAATTAAAAATGAATGTTGTGGCTGAAGAAAATAAGTATACAACAGTTAGTATCCCGGTGACACTTCACAGAAAACTAAAAAAGATCATTGAGGGAACAGGCTTTACCTCGGTATCGAGCTTTGTCACCTATATTTTAAGAGAAGTCGTAGCAGAGTACGAGGAAAGTAGCGGAGAAGAGGTATTCAGCGAGAAAGAGCGCAAAGCAATCATAGAGAAGCTTAGAAAGCTAGGCTACCTGTAGGTGTCCTAATATGGTGTCCAGACCTCACGGAGGAAGACTCATAAGAAGGGTAGCGTCACACCGCGAAAGACAGAGACTCCTAGAAGAAAAAAGAGAAATGCCCTCGCTAGAGGTAAGACTCGAGATCGCCACAGACGTCGAGAACATCGCCTACGGGTTGTTTAGTCCTTTGGAGGGGTTCTTGAACTCCGAGGACTACGAGTATGTTTTGAGCGATATGAGGCTTAGCGACGACACTCCCTGGACAATCCCAATAGTCCTGGATATATCTGCTGAGGAAAAGGGAAGGTTCTCTGAGGGAGACACGGTACTGCTGACCTATAGGGGTGAGGGTTTCGCCATACTAGATGTTGAGGAGGTATACAGCTGGGACAAGAAAAAAACATGCCGCTAAGGTTTACAAGACTACCGACCCAGCACACCCTGGCGTCGAAAAGACTTACCAGATGAAAGATTACCTGGTAGGCGGGAAAATACTCCTTTTAAATCATATCGAGAACCCTTTTGAGAGGTACACTCTTAGACCTGCTGAGACGCGTGTTCTTTTCAGAGAGAAAGGCTGGCGAAACATAGTGGGCTTCCAGACAAGAAACCCGCCCCACCTGGGACACGAGTATGTTCAGAAGTCCGCTTTGACGTTTATGGACGGGCTTTTCATTAACCCGCTCGTGGGGTGGAAGAAGAAGGGTGACTACAGGGACGAGGTGATTATCTCGGCGTATGAGGCGTTGATACAACACTACTACCCCAAGGGGGCCGTGGTATTCAGCGTCACGAGAACTCCAATGAGATATGCTGGACCCAGGGAGGCCATCCATCATGCTATTATGAGGAAGAACTACGGGTGTACACACTTTATTGTGGGGCGCGACCATGCGGGTGTCGGGAATTTCTATGGACCGTACGAGGCACACGAGATTTTCAGAGAGTTTCCAGACTTAGGTATACAACCGCTGTTTGTTAAAGAGTTCTTTTTCTGCAGGAGATGTGGAGGCATAGTTAATGAGAAGATTTGTCCGCACCCGAAGGAGGAAAGGATATATATTAGCGGGACGAAAATTAGGGGTCTCATTGGGGAGGGCAAGATGCCCCCTGAGACAATGATGAGGCCCGAGGTTGCAAAAGTGATATTGGGCTTCGATAATCCATTCATAGAGTAGGCGGTATGTATGGAGTATAGAAGGCTTCTAGTCGTCGGTCTCGATTGTGCTGCTCCAAAACTCCTCTACGAGGATTTTATCGACGAGTTGCCGAATTTCCAGAAAATAGTTGATGATGGGTCTAGGTTTCTGATGAGAACAACACATCCTCCGATAACTATTCCAGCGTGGGCCGTCATGGTTACTGGAAAGACTCCAGGAGAGCTGGGTATTTACGGTTTTAGACACAGGAAGCCTGGTGTGTATGAGGACTTCTATATCGTAAACTCGAGGTACGTTAAAGCCAAGGCGATTTGGGATAGCCTCGGTAGAAGGGGTCTCAGGAGCATAGTCGTAGGGGTTCCGCCAAGCTATCCCCCCAAGATAATAAGGGGGGTTATGGTTAGCGACTTCATTACTCCTAGTGCTGATGTCACATACACGTTTCCTCCAAGCCTGAAGGCGGAGCTAGAGTCCAGGTTCGGCAAGTACATGTTTGACGTGGCTTTTAGGATAATGGATCGCGAGAAGATAATTCGGGATCTCTGGGCTATGACCGAGCAGCACTTCAAGGTTCTCGAGTATCTCGCCTCGAACAAGGAGTGGGACTTTATGATGTTCGTTGAGATAGGTGTTGACAGGGTGCACCATGCCTTCTGGGGATACATGGACAAAAACCACCACAAGTACGTGCCAGGAAACAAGTACGAGAACGTGATAAGGGACTACTACAAACTCATCGACGAGAAGTTAGGGCAACTCCTAAAGACAATTCCCGAGGACACCATAGTCATGGTTGTAAGCGACCACGGAGCAAAGGGCATGAAGGGAGCATTCACTGTCAACCAGTGGCTAGCACAGGAGGGTTTCCTAAAGATAGAGGACAAAGATATCAAGCCTGGGACAGATCTGCGCAAGGTGAAAGTAGATTGGAGCAGGACAATTGCGTGGGGGTGGGGAGGATACTATGCCCGAATCTTCCTAAACGTTAAGGGAAGAGAGCCCAAAGGCGTAGTCGAAAAAGAGGACTACGAGTACTACCGCGATCTCCTCGCAGAGGAGATAAAGAAGATTCACGGACCCAACGGGGAAAAGTGGGAGACAAAGGTGTATAAGCCCGAAGAACTCTACCCTGTGGTGAACGGTGACCCGCCAGACCTGATGGTCTACTTCGACGACCTGAGCTGGCGTAGCGCCGGGACGCTCGGCTGGGACACAAACTATCTTTTAGAGAACGACAGGGGACCTGATGACGCTGTGCACGACTGGTTTGGCGTGCTTTCTGTTTATGATCCTCAGGGAACTTTCTCGGATAAGAGGGAGGTTTATGATATTTTAGAGGTTAGAGGTTTAATGGAAGAGCTGATGGGTGTTAGCGGTGATGTCGAGTAAGGGTGTGGTTGTCTGGCTAACTGGTCTACCGGGCTCAGGCAAGACAACAATAGCAAAGAAAACAGCTGAGGTTCTTAGGGAGAGGGGGTATAGGGTAGAGGTTTTGGACGGAGATGAGGTCAGGAGGTGGCTTAGCCCAGAGGCTGGCTTTACAAGAGAGGATAGGGAACGTCACCTGAGAAGGGTTGCCTATGTTGCGAGGCTTCTTGCTAGGAATGGTGTGGTTGTTCTGTGCAGCTTTGTCTCGCCTTACAGGAAGATAAGGCGGGAGATAAGAGAGATCGTCGAGAAGGATGCGCCTTTTGTCGAGATATTTGTTAAGTGTAGTGTAGAAGAATGTATTAGGCGTGACCCCAAAGGGCTGTATAAGAGGGCTTTGAGAGGCGAGATAAAGCATATGACTGGTATTAGCGATCCCTATGAGCCACCGGAGACTCCAGAGCTTGTCTTGGACACGGAAAAGGATTCTGTTGAAAAGAATGTGCAAATGCTTCTCGATCTTCTGGACAAGTATCTATAGTTTTTTAGTTGTTTTCTCCTCTTTTACAAATAGTATGAAGACTATCAGCGACAGGTATCCTAGAACAGCCGAAGATAGGAAGGTGAACGCGACTCCTGGTATACCGTAGATATGTGTTTCTGCAAGGTTCTTGTAGAGTGCTCCTCCTATTATTGGCCCGAGAACTGCGCCAAGGTTGAAGAACATCTGTATAGTGCCGAATATTCTCCCTCTTATCTCCTTTGGAACGAGATCCGCCTGTAGAGCCCTGAAAGAGGGAATGTAGAAGTTGAAGGCAATGTTCCTTAAGGTGGCTATTGCTGTAAGCTGATCGAGCGTTCTCGTGAATGGCAACAGGAGAGTCGAAGTCCTAGATGCTATTATTCCGCTTATGATTATCTTTCTCCTACCTATCTTGTCTGAGAGG
>CAZJJA010000065.1:0-6427 GCA_964546235.1 uncultured Thermofilaceae archaeon
ACGTGGAAGTCCTGATCGAGACGGACCAGCCCCTCAACCCCGGCGACCGCATCGAGCTCTACTACTCGGAGCGCGGCGAGTTGCTCGTCGAACGGCGCTGGATCGACCCGACGACGATCTTCGAGATCACGCGCACCTACGACGACGATGGACGGCTCCTCAGCGAGACGCTCCCGAACAACGCGACGACCACGTGGACGTACGACGAGCTCGGGCGTCTCCTGACCCTCACCACCGCCGACTATTACAACGTAGACGTTTCCGCCGCTGGACACTATATCCTTAATTAGTGTGTAGGTGACGTAATCCTTGAGGATGTCTGTGTTGTTCCCTATTGTTGCCATTATGAGCTGAAGGCTTTGAGCTGTAGAGTTGGCTACAATAATTTTTGCCCTAGCCTCGCCCTGGGCTTCTAGTATCTTTTGCATGGCAGTAGCATTGGCTTCAATGAGCATCCTTTCTTTCTTGTACTGGGCCGCAAGTTTCATCTGTTGTTCCGCGAGCTTCTGTTCTACAGCTTGCTTGAACTTTTCTGGAAGGTCGATGTTTCTTAGGTCGATGTTTTCGATAATTATTGCCCCTCCAAGGCTCTTTTCGTTCTTTACAGCTGTTTTGTAGAGTTCTACTATAATCCTGCTGATCTCCGCTCGTTTTTCAATGGTGTCTACCGCAGTATAGTTTGCAATAGTATTCCTGATAGTCTCGCGAAGAAGTGGTGCTAAAGTTTTTGTTTCCCATTGTAAGTCGGGATATCTCTCATAGAGTTCTATCACCTTATCGGGATCCACTCGCCATCTTACAGTAATATCTACATGTACTTCTAGCCCGTCCTTAGTAAGTGCGGTGACAGCTGGCCACTCGCCTGTCCGTCCAGTTTTCCAGTCAGTCCACATGTCTAGTGACTCGACGGATGTCTTTATTTTGACCACGTATTGCCATGGGAACTTTATGAAGAACCGCGGGCCTATCACTTTGCCTGTTATAGCACCAGCCAAGGGATCTATTATTATGGCGACTTCGCTTACGCCTACAGATTCTATGCTTAGGAGTAGAGCCGCAAGTATAACAACTATGATGAACACGGCCAATGCCTGGATGATAGAGAATACCCTATATTTTCTCGGAACTTTTACCCTTATCTCTGACATATTTCTCAGGAAATAGATGTTATTGCCCCTATTATAGAGTATCTTACTGACAGACCGTTTTTTGTTTTCCAATATTGGGAAAAAATTTTAGAATCCAAATACATTGATACACAGAGTATTCGGGGCCTGTGAAAATCGTGTTGCGTTATCCTCGAGAACAAGGGGAAGGTTTGGTCGAGTATAAATCCATACTGGAAGTGAGGAATAAGGAGAGGTTAGACAGGCTTGCCTCACAGATGAAGTATCGATTAACTGAGGGCGGAGGCGAGGCAATATATTATCTCGGTATATACGATAATGGGCTGCTTCGCGGTTTATCAGAAGAAGAGGAGAAAAAGAGCTTAATGGTTCTCGAAAAAGTAGCCTCCATACTGGGCGCCCGAATAAAGGTTATTGAAAGGAAGAGAGTTGGACGAGGGAATGTTGTCAAAGTTCTAGTGAGACTTAACAGAGAAGATTCTCCACCAGTTCAGGTTATAATATCAGCCTTAGGAAATGTTGACGCTGGAAAAAGCACCCTTATAGGCGTCCTCTGTACAGGCGAGCTTGACGATGGTAGAGGAAGTGGAATGAGAAAGATTGCGAGGTTCATGCATGAGATAGAAACAGGTAGAACCTCATCAGTAGCAGTAAGGCTTTTAGGCTTTGGAATGGATGACAAGCCCACAAACTGGGACCTGCCAAACCCCCTAGACGAGGCTCAAATATACCTTTCATCCAACAAGGTAATCTATTTCGTAGATCTCGGCGGACATGAAAGATATCTGCGAACCACTCTTAGGGGCGTCATGGCCAAGATGCCCGACTATGTCATGCTCGTTGTTTCGGCCAACAATGGTCTACTGGTTATGGGACGTGAGCATCTTGGAATAAGCGCGGCCTTGAAAATACCGGTGTTTATAGTTGTGACAAAAATCGATATTGTTGGAAAACCTGTACTCGATGCGACGCTTGAAGAGATATCGGAGACTCTTAGAAAGATAGGAAAGAAGCCTAAAGTTGTAAGAAACCATAGCGATGTGAGCTGGGCGGCATCGTTTATATCAAGCGGTAGGGTTGTCCCGATATTTCTTGTATCAAATGTGACTGGGGAAGGATTAGGCTTGGTTAATAGTTTCCTTAACATACTGCCTCCTAGAAAGAGGTGGCGAGACAAACTTAATCAGTCACTATTAATGTACATAGACGACAAATTTAACGTAAAAGGAGTAGGAACTGTCGTAGCTGGTTTTATCCAGGGAGGAATTGTTTCTGAAAACGACACCGTGTATATAGGACCTTTCGAGGACGGGTCTTGGAAAAAGGTTCGCGTAAAGTCTATCCACATTAATAGGCTTCCAGTTTCAAAGGCTAGAGCTGGAGAAGAGGCAACCCTTGCGTTAGCTGGTATAGACTACAATGATGTCGAAAAGGGTATGGTTGTTTTGAAAGAAAAACAAAAACCGGTTAGAGAGTTTTTGGCAAAGATAACGATCCTCAGGCATCCGACCACCATTAAGAGGGGATATGAGACAGTTTTCCATCTCTACTCTATCAGAAGCACTGTCAAATTTGTCGAAATGGAAAAGGAGCCTATGAGAACAGGAGATTCAGGTCTAGTTAGGCTATGTTTTTCCTATCATCCCTGGTTTTTCAAAAAAGGTGAAAGATTTATACTGAGAGATTCTAGGACAAGAGCCATAGGAAGTGTGGTGGAGATTTTAGGCTAGATACTTTATTATCTTTCCCTGCTAAACTATTTCTGGTGAAAACAATGGGAATAAAGCTTAGCCCAGGCAAGAATCCTCCAGAAGATATCTATGTTGTTGTAGAAATCCCCAAGGGAAGTAACGTAAAATACGAAATGGACAAGGAAAGCGGCATGATATTCGTCGACAGAGTACTTTTCACATCAATGGTTTTTCCATTTAATTATGGCTTCATTCCAGGAACACTTGAAGAAGATGGCGACCCAGTAGATGTAGTACTACTCAGTCATGACTCATTTGTTCCTGGAAGTGTTGTGAGGGCCAGGCCAATCGGTGTCCTAGAAATGAGGGATGAAAGCGGACCCGATAGCAAGATAATAGCAGTGCCACACGATAAGATAGACAACAGGTTTGAACATATTAAGGACATCAGTGATGTTGAAGAGCCGATAAAGGAGAGGATAAAACACTTCTTCGAACACTACAAGGAACTAGAAAAAGGGAAGTGGGTTAAGGTGGAGAGCTGGAAAGGAAAAGACGCAGCACTAGAAAATATAAGGAAGGCGATGGAGAGATACAACAAGTAGTCCAAAGCAAGACTTTTCTAGGAAACCTATATCTTAATATTTTTGGTTTATTTCTTGGTGGATATCTCTGACAGACATAGTTTTTATGTTTGAAGTACATCAACCATTTCGCGTACAGAGGAGATTTAGGGAGAAAATTCTTGAGTTTATAGCTAGGGGTAAAAGACCTTCTTTAAATGATCTTAGAAAACTCTACTTTGATGAAGAATTGAATCGTTTCGTTTTTCAGAGGGTCGCAAGCAGGTGTTACCTTCCAGCTAATGAAACTATTCTAGGCGAAATCGAGCGTTTTAAAGATCGCGGAAAAAAGTTTAAGGTTTCTTATAGCATCTCCGGGGTATTGTTAGAACAAGCTGAAATGTGGTATCCCGAGGTTGTCGAGAGCTTTAGGAAGCTTGCAAAAACAGGGCTTGTGGAGTTTCTCGATCAAACATATTATCATAGCCTAGCATTCCTTGTTGCGGAAGAAGAATTTGTCGAACAAGTTAAAGAACATAGGCGTTTGATGAAAGAGGTGTTCGGATACGAGCCCCGAGCGGTCGAGAACACAGAGTTCATATACAATAACTATGTTGCCAAAGTATTTGAAAGACTAGGATATAAGGTCATGTTGACTGAAGGCGTTGAAAGAGTTCTCGGATGGCGTAGCCCAAACTATGTATATAAGGCTAAGGGATCAGACATCAAGCTACTAATGAGAAATTATAAGTTGTCGGACGACATAGGCTTCAGGTTCGGTGCACGCTGGTGGAACGAGTATCCGCTGACAGCAGACAAGTATTCAGCATGGCTTGCATCGACACCCGGTGACGTTATACTCATAGCCATAGACTATGAGACATTCGGAGAGCATTTTCCAGCAGAGACCGGTATTTTCGAGTTTCTCCGCTGGCTTCCCGGAGAAATTTTGAAGTGGGAACACTTAAACATAGTAACTCCCACAGAAGCTGTTGAGAGAAATCCAGTTAGGGACGAGATTGACGTGCCGGAATATACAGCTATCTCATGGGCTGATCTCGAAAGAGACTTGTCTGCATGGTTGCACAACAGTATGCAATGGAATGCGTTTAATAGGCTGAAGAAGCTCTGGCTGGCGGTGAAGGCGATTGACAGAAGCGGATACTATGATTTATGGAGGCTTCTGTCCATAAGTGATCATTTCTACTACATGTCCACAAAAGGTGGAGGGCCCGGAGATGTTCATACATACTTTAGTCCGTACGGCACGGCCCTTGATGCATATGTATTATATAGTGATGTGTTATCGGATCTAGAGTCGAGAGTTTATAGCGAGTTGGAGAAAAACGAGAGGGCGCGTCTGAGGTATGCTTGGATGAGACATGTCCCACCAGAGAACACGTTTATATTTTATAGGGGTGAAGGTAGCCCCACTGGATTTATGGCATATAATATGTTCTCTCTTATAGAGGGAGTTGAGAAGGTGCCGCTTGAAAGCGTGATATTTCATCAAAGAAGAGGAGATTTTGCAAAATGGATTGAAGAAGTGGTGGGAGATACATTGCTCTCTGTACGTATTTCGCGAATAAAAGCCATTGTAGATAGTGAGGATGTTAGAAGCAAGCTTTTGGAAGAATTTGAGAGGAGGAAGAATGAGTTATTTGGTTGAAGAGATAGAGGAGTATTTGGAAACAATTTTTCCAGAATGTAAGAAGAGTCTAAGAGTAGTATTTCTATTCCTAACTAATCCTGACGAAACATATACAAAATACATGATCCAAAAGCTCACAGCTGTAGATAAAATAGGAAAAGTGCTAGAAAGGTTGTTAAAACTAGGTGTAATAGAGAAAGTTGACGAAGATCCAACTATATATAGGCTCAATCTAAAAAACGAGTATGCATCATTCCTCTATAAATTCTTCATTGAAAAGAAGGGCTAGAGAAGCCAGGATTGAACTTTCTCTACTGGCTACATGGTAAAAGTTGAGCACTGCTACTATTTGAAAGACAATGAAAATCGCAGCAAAATAGCCGGACAGCTCCATATCTGCATATTTTATGTAATCCAAAAGAGAAATTCCTAAGAAAAATAAAGTCCCCCAAAGACGTTTCGTGTCTCTAAGCCTTATATAGGTTAGAAACCAGATTGTTCCCATAAGTATATCGAAGAAAGAAATTGTTAACGGTTCGACACCATGTATACTAACCAATGGTATTATATTCAAGAAACCTCTCGCCATGAACAATGTGATTCCTGCAAAAAGAAACATCCGTGACAAGAGAACAAGAATTGTATTTAAAGCGAATATATTTCCAATAAAGTTGTTAAGTGTTTCAAGGAGAAACACGCCACTATTGAAGATGAAAGCCATACCTGCAAATAAAGCTCGTTTATCTTCTAGAAGAAGGCCGGTTTTCATAGATATAATTCCAAAATAAACTAACGCACCCAGAATTAAGAAATTAATAAGCCAAAGCATGTCATTAAAGGCTAATTCGAAGTATAATTCGAAGTCTTTTACCCCGAGAATAGTTATTATCCCAAGAATGGCTGTTATAATTCCAGTGATTTCTTCATTATATTTCACAATGAAGCTGCGAGAGATCCGGCTTAACACCTTCGTACCCATCTTTTGTGTCGTAAAGCCTATGATGATAAAAGGCGTTCCTATTCCTGCGCCTATTACAGCTAGCTGTAGCAAAGCAAGCCCCATTTCATTTATTGCCTGTAAGAAAATCGAGGTAAGAAATGCTAAAAGAAACGTCGATGCACACGGAGCAGCTACTATTGAGAAAAGGAAGCCAAAGATAAACGCATTTACTAATGATATTTTCTTGAATTTCGGTGCAGGAATACTTAGCTTAGAGAGAATGTTTTTGAAAGGCGTAAGAAGGGCTAATCCAATTCCGATAAATATGAGTCCGAGTTCTACTGTGATAACTTCTAAACTGAGGGTTAAAATGGCTTGGATAAAACTTGCAGAATAGATTGCAGCCAGACCATAGATAAGAAAGCTAGAAATTATACCTAGGGCGAAAAGTATGC
>CAZJJA010000066.1:0-6379 GCA_964546235.1 uncultured Thermofilaceae archaeon
ATTTAAGGCTATAGAGGAAGGACCTAACGCGGTAGAAGAGCTACAGGTAAGGACATACGTACATCAGCACATTAGTGGTGTTTTCCCTAACGTCAGCATAGCCTATATGCATATGATTTGTCAGCACTGCGAAACCCCACCCTGTGTTCACGTGTGCCCCACAGGCGCTAGTTACAAGACAGATGAAGGTATTGTATTAGTAAACCATGAGAAATGTATAGGATGCGAATATTGTGTACAAGCATGTCCATATGGAGCTAGATTCTGGGATCCATACCTCAGAGCAGTAGACAAGTGCACGTTCTGTGAACATAGGGTCAAAGAAGGACTGGAGCCTGCATGTGTAGCTACTTGTCCGTCAAACGCAAGAATATTCGGAGATCTCGATGACCCAGAAAGCGAGATTTCAAAGATCGTATCGTCTGGCAAAGCGGTTCGTGTTAAGGTTGAAGAAGAAACACATCCGAATGTGTATTATATTCTTCCATAAGAGGTGAGATAGGAGATGTTTGAGTTACAAGAGGTTTGGGACATAAAAATAGTGCTAGATCTATTTTTCGGTGGAATGGGCGCGGGAGCTTTCCTAATGGGCTATTACCTATACCTTAAGGGCAAAAAAGACTTTGGACTAAAAGTTACATTATCAGGAGTGATCTCCCTCATAATAGGACTTGGAATACTAGTAACACATCTAGGAAAACCCGAAGCGGCAATATGGGCAATGCTAACACCACAGCTAGGCTCAGTCATGACATGGGGAATATTTTTCAACGTATTCTTCATGATATTTGGACTAGCGTTTTCGGGAACTCTTATATTGCCCGCGCTCCCATGGAGTAAGAGAGAAAAAGACATGAAAATGCTAGGTGGATTAGGTTCTCTCTTTGCTTTTCTAGTAATGAGCTACACAGGGGCTTTACTCGCTTCAACAAGCATACCAATATGGAGAAGTCCCGCAACACCTCTGCTCTTCATACTTGTATCTATATCAAGTGGAATAGGACTATATATGTTGTTAGCACACCTATTTAAACAAGAGATCGAGCACATAGCCATTATAGCATCACTGGCTACAACAATAGGAGTTATCGTCATAATAGTTTCAATGATAATAATCGCTCCCGTGTCACATGTTGCATTCAAAGAATCTATATGCATGCTATTGGGAGAAATGGCTACGGTCTTCTATGCGGTTCCCCAAATAGCTGTAAGAGAGTCAGCATGTGTCTTGATGGGACAGCTAGCACCATTATTCTATCTATTGCTCTTCGCTGGAATTCTCGCTCCTCTATTGACACTTGTGACAATGTTACGTGGAAATATGGAAAAGCGCTGGATAATTACAACAGGGTTATTGCTAATTCTACAGAGCCTCCTAATACGTTACCTAATAGTCTTTTCAGGAGTAATCTATCTGCCTTGGTAAAAATTTTTATTTTTTATATTTTATAATAATTTTTTGTTAAAAATAATATAAGGCAAAATATATTTAGTTAGTTTTAGGGTAAGTGATTGTGTCGCTAGATATTGGAGGCGAAGTATTTTTAGCTGGAATACTTATAATATATACAATTACTGTAATAAAGAGTAAACTAAAGGCAACTATAATTTTCGCATTCGCGGTGTTACTGGCATTTCTATTACACATTCCGAGACACGTGCTTCTTGACATAAGGTTTTTTGAAATTCTTACAATCCTCTTCAGTTTAATGATCTTAGCTGGAGTCTTAAAGAGAGGAGTTTTTTACGGCTTTATCTTGAGATTTTTCAATAAAAAACAGTTAGATTCTAAGAAAATACTAATGATGATTGCCGTTGTATCAGCTATTCTATCAGCTTTTATAGATAATGTACTTGTAGTCTATTATTTCGTTGGATTGCTCTTTATATATGCTAAAGAGGTAAACATCGATCCTAAACCATTTGTTTATACTACAATAATTGTGTCAAACTTGGCTGCGCTTGGAACGCTGACGGGAGATATATCCAATATTGTTTTAGGTGTATGGAGAGGTTATTCTTTCCTTACATTCCTTCAGAAAGCAGGGATGATAGCACTAATATCTACCGTCGTTGCGATCATCTACATGTACCATGTATGTAAACTCGAAAGCACAAATATAGACGTAGTAGAGAAAGACCTGGTAAGTAAAGTTGTCGAAAGCGAAACTACACATGAGGAAACAAAGGTATTCCTTTACTATGGGATTATAGTGCTAATAATTACAATATTTGGAATGCCATTGAGCGAAATACTAGGATTATCTTTATCATCATTTTTAGGCCTGATAGCTGTGGCTATACTTTTTCTCGGAGGAGAACATATGAAAGAGATTTTTGAAGATATACGGTGGGAATATTTCCTATATCTTATAGGCTTACTTACTATAATGAAAGGAATAGTATACTCAACATCTATCGACATGTTAACGGAGATAACAAAACCTTTACTATCTTCACCTTATAGTGTTTTCTTTACATCCTTGATAGTTTCATCGATAATAGACGATGTAGAACTGTCAGTGATAGCTATACCAGTGTTAACACAGCTCCAAGCTGGAGATGCGGCTTGGTGGGCTCTGATTTTGGGAAGCAGTTTTGGATCAGCGTTGAGTCCTCTCGGAGCATATAGTAATATACTTGCTCTGTCTCAGTTTTCAGGTTATAAGTTAAAGGATGCACTAAAAGACTTCTTTAAGTTAAGTATACCACCAGTAGCTGTTGGAATTGTAATATCGCTGATACTGCTCAACATAGGCTTTTTTGGTGATATATAATGGTTAATGAGAGGTCGTATTCGACAGTCCTGTTTATTCTCGGGCTAATCATATCTTACTATTTAGGATATCTCCAAGGGCTGGGCATACTTACAGAGGAACAAGTCAAAGCTACGATAGTTTTTGCAGCAGTACTAGTTATGATTGCAACTGAATATAGGCATAGAACGGTCGCAGTTTTGTCTGGCGTGGTTGCCTTATGGCTTCTCGGCATAGTGTCTGCTGAGGAGATGGTGGAGGCTATAGACTTTGAGGTCATAGGTGTACTGTTTGGTGCGATGATTATAGTGCTTTCAATGGAGAAAGCTGGGTTCTTCGACATTATAGGCGACTTTATTGCAAGGCTCCCCATAAAATCTCCGTTCGCAATGATAGTCATCTTCTCGGTAACCACAGCAATTCTTTCAGCTTTTCTTGACAATGTTACAACATCTTTGTTTATGGTTCCAATAGCTTTAGCGATAGCAAAAACTAGAGGAATTAGACCATTGCCTCTCTTATATAGCTTAGCAATCTCAGCTAACATAGGAGGAATGGCAACACTAGTGGGCGACCCACCCAACATAATGATAGCGTCTGCGGTTGGATTCTCCTTTAATGATTTCTTAATTCATGCAGCTCCCATGTCAATCATATCTCTAACAATTTCCCTAGTTCTCATATACTTCTTGTTCAGGGGAGAAATAAAGGAGAAAATGCTTGTAAAAAGGATCAAAAGGGCGGAAGAAGTTGCCAAAGAAGAACGACCTCAAAGGGATACATATCTATTGGTGGTCTCAACGATGTTTTTCCTTGTACTCTTAGTTCTATTTGTCCTACAAGACTTCATCAAGATTAAACCTGGAGAGAGTGCCGTGATCACAGCTTCAATAGTTCTACTTTTAGGAGGATCAAAGGTTGTGAAAGTCCTACAAAGTATCGAATGGGATGTATTGCTATTCCTGGGAGGTCTTCTTGCACTCGTTGGCGGAATCGAACATACAGGACTCCTGTCGCTACTAGCCCAATATATAGTTGAAATAACAGGTCCAAATGCGTTTAACATAGTCTCACTTGTGTTATGGCTTTCTGCCTCTCTTTCAGCCATAATCGACAACATCCCTGTAGCTGCAGTCCTGATACCTGTGATAAAGGAGATCTACCCCATTATAGGGACCGACGCGGTTTGGTGGAGCCTTGTAGCAGCAACAGCTCTTGGAGGCATAGTCACGCCAATATCGTCAGTGCCCAACATTATCGTTTACACATCTCTTAGAAGAGAAGGATATCAAATAACATTTGCACAATTCGTAAGGTATGGTATGTTATTTTTTACAGTGAATCTAATAACAATCAACGTGTATCTAATAGTTAGGTACGGGCTTTTCGGACTCTAACAACACTTCATTTATAGCACTTAATTTACTATTTTTCGAAAACGTATGGAGGCCAAAAAAACTGTTACAGTAGTACTTGTATTTTTTGTCTTCGTAGTTATGATAATTTTCTTTTCAACATATTCACTCGAATCAAATAATAATATATATGAAGACTTTGTCTTCGACAACTATACTTACATTATTGAAGGTAGATTCTTGCTAGAAAATGAAAACAATATATCAGTTACCGACTATGTATATGTTTCATTGCCGCAAAATTCCACTTTTCAAAAAAGCTACATTCTCTATATTGATCCAAAACCGATAAGATATACGGTTGATGAAGACGGAAACAAATATGCGGTTGTAGTTATAAACGCGGAACCGGGCGAAAGGACCTGGATTC
The DNA here is from genome assembly GCA_964546235.1 of uncultured Thermofilaceae archaeon. Lineage (GTDB taxonomy): Archaea > Thermoproteota > Thermoprotei > Thermofilales > Thermofilaceae > JALVKT01. The sequence goes on from CAZJJA010000066.1 coordinate 4,542, forward strand.
GCGTTAAATATATCGTAACAGTTTCAGGTTACACAATAAACTTCGATGAGAAAAAAGCCATTTGGCCCCGACTAGATTTGGCAAAAAGGTTCACGGGATCAACTGGCTATTGGGATGTCTACAACGTAACATTGATAAAACTAGCTTATAAAGTAGCTTACTCGGATAATCCACTTGTGGTTGCTAGGAAAATTGCCGAATGGGTCGTACCAAGGATTAGCTATTTCGTGAATATGGGTAGATACGGTAGCGATCATGCTATAGTTGAAAAATTTGGATCATACTACATAGTCGGCGACTGTGTCGAAGTCGCCGACATCTATGTGACATTTGCAAGAATCCTTGGGTTGCCATCGAGAACAGCATATGGAATCCTACTCTTTTCTCACAGAGAGAAACAATGGCTAAATTTAAGCGAGGTGGAGAAAGAGGGAAATGAAATACTTACCCACTGGGGAGGCCACATGTGGCCTCAGGTCTACATACCGCCCTGGGGATGGATCGACGTAGACATGCTTGACGGTATGAGAGTAAATGTAGGAATCTATTCTAACAGGCATATATTGTTTGGTGTCGAGGAGACCAAGTATTATGGCTCTTCCTTGACAAGTAGCTGTATACCCAGCTATCTGACACTCCAATATGTAGAGTATGATTACAGAGGTGAAGATTGATGAAAAAAGCTTTTGCCGTGTTACTATTGTTCGTATTATTTTTCTATTCTCCACTGTTAATTGCACAGCCCCAGTACTGGATAGCGTTAAATTTCGATCTTACCTTCTATGCTGATGGAACCGTTGATGTTAAAGCAAAACTGCATCCATTTACTGTCGAGGGCGAGAGTCTATATGGGAACGAGGAAGTAGAAAAAGAGATGAACTCTTCTCTGGAAGCAGTTGTCTATGACATAGTTATGATGTTTACTGATAATCCGTCAACCATAAAATACGATGTGATAAGTTTGATGAAAAAGAATGAAAGTGAACAGGTTCTATGCGATGTTGCAGGAATAGGTAAGGTTAATGAATTCAAAGGTGCGTATGTTGTAGAACTGAGAGTCTACTTAAATACTAGCAAGTTTGTCAGAAAACTCAAAAACAACATCTACGAGGTCAAAGTTAGAGACAGCTATACGAGCAGAGATCCTAGAAGCTGGATAGACGTCATATCGTTTACATTTAAAAATGTCGAGTTGAAGTCTTTCCGCTGGGAACCCACATTTGCTAAAGGACCCAGCGAAAAAAAGGAGAACAAGCTCCTATGGATAAATTATAACGAGCAGGACGCCCCTGATTTTTATGTCTTCATTTTAAAGTTTAGTCGTTTTATCTATGTAGGCGAACCACCTGAGGTGAACGTAAGTATACTTGAGGTTGGCTTTAAGGGAGATGCTTTTGTAGTAACAGTGAAAAACATGGGGTGGAGTACAGGATACGCTTATGTCGTCGTAAAGTATGCGGGCAGTGAGCAGGCTAGAAAAATTTATCTCTGGAACGATGAAGTGAAAGAAGTCTTATTTTATAACATCGTAGGCGATAAGGTTTCAATAGAAGTTTGGTCAGGAGATAAACTTCTCGACAAAAAAATAATTTCGACGACTGCCACGGTGAATAAGGAAATAAACAAGACAGACAGAGAATTCTTGTACACCATTGTTGCAGTAATGGTTGTATTATCTCTGATCATAATAGTATTGGCAGCGCTGTTAAAGAGAAGAAGAACTGTAGAAGAAAAATATTATTATATTGAAAGTCCTTCACCCGGTGTGTTTTGAAGTATTAACATCCTTGAACAGCATGTAGGGAAGCCTTGTAGGAATTTCGACCTCCCACCAATAA
>CAZJJA010000067.1:0-6378 GCA_964546235.1 uncultured Thermofilaceae archaeon
ATAGGTTCTGCAGTTATTGTCCCCTATCAGACTGCTCTTCTTTTATCAGGGAAAGCATCCTCCTACTCGGTTTTGGCGTATATTCTGGAGGAGCATAATAGGAGCATAATGGTAGCTTGTACCCTCTTCTCTTAACCCCCATGTTGGCAACACTATATTTCCTATTTCTAACCCCTCTTTGATTGCACCAGTTTCACCAACAGCAATGATGTATTTCGCTCCTAAATGAATCAATATCTCTAGGTCGAGCACAGCTACGGGCGCACCAGCATGCGGGTGAGAACAACATATGTTTGTTCCTTTAAATTCTCCACAGATATTTTTGATGCTGTATTCAAAGGTTTTTCTACATTAATTAATGTACTTCGTAATCTCTGTAACATCCGTTAGTGAAGACTACTAATGGATTGTTAGAAACCAATTGTATAATGTTACCTATATCACTATGGTTACCATGTTGTGATAAGATAAAGTATGGTGTTGGAAAAATATATCAAAGAAGTATTTTATCGAGAAAAAACTCTTAAAAATTGTTAAAATATCTTCAATGATTATGAAAAATAAAAAAACAGGCACAAAAACTAGCTAAAAGCCTCCCCGAGCCAGAAGGAGAAAAGGGGAGCCAAAAGGCTTTACGAAATACTCAAAAATAGGGCAACCAGTAGATTAAGCAAGACTACACGACTATATTGAAGTCTTCACGGTAACAGAATAAATCCATTCTTAGACTTTCGCTTTTGTCATTAATCTTGTTATATTGAAATATCTATGTAAATTTGTGGTTAGCTCATAAAGAGAGATCTTGCTTTAACCCTGAAGGCTCTTATATTTAATCATTGTATAATTGCCTCTCCTTTTCTCATTACAGTTCAGTATAGCTTAACTCGTACTTGCCCTGCAGTCCCTTTATTTTTGTGGGACCTATCTTGTAGAAATATTTGCCGAACTTGGATGCTAGGCGTGTAGCAATGTCGCTATACTCGTCTATAAGATTGCATGTTTCACGTGGATCCTCTTTTAGATTGTATAGCTCATCAGGCTGGTCGTCAGGTCTATGTATAAAGCTCCACTCCTTATCTCTTATGCATCTTTCTTCCGCCTCGTGGTATCCCATTATTACTGCGTCCCTGTGTTCATCGGCTTCGCCTGTTAGAAGCTTGGTGAAGCTTCTTCCCTGCATCGTTTTGGCATTGCCACCTAGCCCGAGGATCTCTAGGACTGTTGGTAGAACATCGGGAAACTGTATCAGCGCATCGGTTACACGGTGCTCGCATCCTGGATAATATACTATGAAGGGTACCTTGAGGAGTTCGCTATACATTCTATCTGTACCCTTCAGGAACTTACCGTGATCTGCGAGCGGGTGACCATGGTCGGCTGTAAGTATTATCAATGAGTCCTCCATATAGCCCAGCTCTTCAAGCCTCTCCATAAAGTAACCGAACCAATAATCCACAAAGGAAACCTCGCCCGCGTATAACCCCCTAATGTACCTTATCTCCTCTTCGCTCGCCCACTCCTCGGCAAAGCCTCCCATTGGAAGTATCAGGCGAGGCCCACTATAGTTCGGGTCAGTATACCTGTCGAAGCGAGGCGGTGGGTCCCATGGCTCATGTGGATCAAAACTGTCGACCACCAGAAACACCCTGTCGTAGACCCTGTTTTCCTCGAGCCACTTAGCCGCCTCCCCGAACACCCTGGCTGGAAAGTAATCTTCCTCACTCTTGAAGTCGTCTGTGTTAGCCAGGAACCTGGCAACAAGCCTCTTGAACCGCTCAGTATAGTTTTGGTTCACATAGTCCTCAACTCTTCTCTTAGGCGGTGAAGACCTATACGCATCGTACTCTTGTCCACGTATCCACCTAAAGGCATGAAAGCCACGATGAAAGTTCATACCAGGCTTGAATAGATGATAGGTGTCTGTAACCAAGCCGTTAACAAAACCCTCTCTAGCCAGAATCTCAGGTACAGTAATGTCGAGAGGATAGCTCAGCAGAGGTCTCCACGGCCTATGTGGCAGAGTAAACTGTCCCGTCCAAAGCTCGGTCCTAACAGGGATCGTAGGCAGCCCACTAGGATAGGCGTTCGTAAAAACAATGCTACGCCTAGCAAACCTATCAATATTAGGCGTTTGACAGGCTGGAACACCTTCAAAAACAGGCCTACCGTTGTTGTAGAAACTCACGTGATCCTGCCGAAGACTGTCGATAATAATCAATATAAAATTTCTAATGTCCGAAAAAGTTTCATCCATCGCTCTCATGTTATTTTTTAAAAAGCGGAATTAAAAGCTTCGCTAACAGTTCACAGTCAGTTTGCACACAATTATGCCTTTTCTTGTTTTATGTACAATGGGAGCTCTTATAGATGCTCTTGTAATTATATCATGGTAAGGAACATTGTCTTTCGATATAGAAGACATTATATCACAAATGACGTTAGAGGAGAAATTGTGTTAGGCCTTAAAAATCTGTACACAGACCTTACCGGGAGGACATATTATATGTTTACCTAACCGCTAACAAAACAGACAAAAAAATCAGCTCATACAAGGACTAGCTGACAAAGAGGTCAGTTCATGAATGGGTCATCATTTGGTTTCAGTACTCGGCAAACTCTTCATTCAGTATAGTATTATTTCTGATGCTATATGTCTGTGTTGTTTTGTTATTTTTATGTGCAATTGCACAAAAAACGAAAAAATTTAAATTTTAGATTAATCTAAAATTATTAGACCAGTCTAAAATAAGGTGGTATCTTGAAGAAACTAAGCGAGGTTGAACCAGGAAGTATAGTTAAAATAATAAAGATTGATTATGACAAAGGAATTGGAATTTATAGAAGACTTGCTGATATGGGGCTTTTACCTGGAGTAAAGATTAAGGTTATTAGAAAAGCTCCTCTAGGAGATCCAATCGAATTTGAGGTTAGAGGTTATAATATTTCCTTAAGGAAAATCGAAGCTGACCTTATTTGGGTGGAGTAATATGGTTGAGAGCATGATAATTCCTCTAGCTTTTCTTGGCGAAGGCATGGCTGGTATTGTACGTTCTGTAAGCGGTGGAATGGGTGCTAAGCGTAGATTATATGAATTGGGATTAATGGAAGGTGCTTATATTCGTGTCTTAAAGAACGATATAGGTCCCATATTGGTAGATGTCAAAGGAAGTAGATTTGCTTTAGGCAGAGGTATTTCGATGAAAATTTTAGTCGAGGTGGTTGAATGATTAAAGTAGGACTGGCTGGTAATCCCAATGTTGGAAAATCAGTTATCTTTAACAATTTAACGGGAAGTAGACAACATATAGGTAACTGGCCGGGAAAAACTGTTGAGAAAAAAGAGGGTTATGCTAGATGCAATGGTGATACGATATATATTATAGATCTTCCTGGTTCTTATAGCCTTACAGCTTATTCTCCAGAAGAAATTATTACTAGGGAATATATTATTAATGACAAACCAGACGTTGTAGTAGCAGTGGTAGATGCTTCTAATCTGGAGCGAAATCTTTATTTGGTTCTACAACTAATGGAGCTGGGAATAAACCTTGTCGTTGATTTAAATAAAATCGACCTAGCTGAACTTTCTGGACAAAGCATAGATGTAAAAATGCTAGAAAAATTGCTGGGTGTGCCTATAGTCCCGACAATAGCTCCCAAGAAGATTGGTCTTAATGAACTTTGCGAAAAAATACTTGAGATTGCTAAATTCAAAAAAATCTCTCCTAAGATAAAATATTCTAGAGAAGCCCAGGGTACTTTGGAAAAAATAGTGTCTATTCTTGAACGTTATAGGGACGAGTTTAGGGATTATTATCTTGTATGGTTGGCTATCAAATTTCTAGAAAAAGATCCTATTGTAGAAGAAATTATAAGAAACAGGATTGGAAAAAACGCCTTTAACGAGATTAGTATCATTAGAAGAAAATTTGAGGAAAAACATGGCAATACCGAACTCTATATGATTAATGAGAGATATAGGGTGATCCAAGATATTGTTTCCAAGGTAGTTCGTGGAGAACGCAAGCTTACTGTTAGCGATATACTAGATTATGCTTTTTTGGACAAATATTTGGGTATCCCGGTATTCTTGAGTATTCTTTGGATACTTTTTCAATTCACGTTCATTGTTTCAACACCTTTTATTGACTTAGTGGGAGATGCCTTTGCATTTGTTTCAGAAAATCTCGAGGGAATAACTGGAAACGCTTATCTCGATTATCTTTTCTTTGGCGATTATGGTATTTTAAATGGTATAGGGATGATTTTGAGTTTTGTACCATTAATAATGACTTTATATTTTGCTCTCTCTCTTTTTGAAGATTTTGGCTATATGGCTAGAGCTGCTTTTCTTATGGATAAAGCTATGAGAAAAATTGGTATGACTGGTAGGACGATTATACCTATGATTCTAGGTTTCGGATGTAATGTGGCTGGAATTTATGGTACAAGAATTATACCTGAAGAGGAGGACAGAATAGTGGCAATTATTACTAATCCATTAATGATGTGTTCTGCAAGACTCGCTGCTTTCTCTATACTAGTCCAAGCATTCTGGCAGGCTAATGCTGGATCCGTTTTATTGTCTCTCTACATTTTAGGTATATTACTCGCTGTTGCGATATCGCTTCTCCTTAAGAAAACAGTCTTTAAGGAAAGAGTCTCTCCTTTTATCATGGAGTTGCCTCCTTACCAATTTCCTTCTATTAAAAACGCTTTCTCCGAAGCGTGGAATAGAGGATCCCTTTTCTTTAAAAAAGCTGGTACTATAATTTTAGTTGGACTGCTTGTCATTGGAGTTCTTTCAACTGTAACAATAGATATGAGGCCAGCTCGAGACATAGAAGAAAGCGTTATTGCTATGATCGGTGAGGCTTTTAGTCCAATATTTAAGCCGTTGGGCTGGGACTGGAGACTTGTTGTTGCGATAATTTTTGGTTTTGTTGCAAAGGAGATCGTTATCGGTGCAACTGCAATGCTTTATGGAGTTCCAGAGGAAGAGTTTGCAACATTTATCGCTAACAACTATGATCCCTTAACGATTTATGGTTACATGATTTTTGTCCTAGTATATGTACCTTGTATAGCAAGTCTTGCTGCCATTAAACATGAAACGGGTTCATGGAAATGGGTTATATTTACTGTAATATACGAGGTGTTGCTAGCCTACGTATTAAATCTGCTTGTTGTTAGTTTTGGCAGAATCCTGTTTGGGTGGTATATATGAGTAAGAAAGAAGTATACTATTTGACCCTGAGTATACTGTATATCTTTTACGGGTTAGTCCAAACATTGAATGGACTCGTATCTATAGTATCAATAGAACCTATACAAATATGCATTAAACTTGGGTCCATTTGTATACCCAACATCTTTCCAGACTTTTTCGCAGGTGTTTCTCTTCTAACCATTGGACTCTTATTTATCACAACGTTATACTATCATAGAGTAGACAAGAAAAAATCTGAAGGATATTTATTAGTAGGCTGGATACTTGCAGTTTTATTATTTATACTTAATATCTTAGAGATTGCCGCAAATATCTTGGATGCATACTATCCCATTATTTTTGGCAAAGAACCTAACTTTATATGGAGTCTTTCAACGGATCCATGGGGCTTTGCTCCTCAACTATTGCTCGGAATATTATCGTTACCAATTTATTCTTCTATAAAATCCTATTTAACCGAGCTCTTTCCTGGAAAATAAAACTTCTCACTATTTTTTTCTATATTGCTTTTTAAATTCACTAATTATCTTATTACCAGCCGAGTTCTCTCGTAAAAATTCAATAAACTCCCTAAGACGATCCATAGTCTCTTGGTGCAGATAGTGTTCCAGGTTGCATGCATCAATTTCTGCGATCTTATCCGGAACTCCGAGAACATCAGCTAGAAAGTCTTCAAGTACCTTAAATCTCTTGTCAAGCTTTTTTGCCAATTCTACTCCTTTAGTTGTAAGAGTTACATAGCCGTGTTTTTCGTAGTTTATAAGTCCTAGATTTGACAATTTTTTTAGAGAATATGTAACACTAGAAGGCTTAACTTTAAGGAATTTTGAAATATCTCTAACCCTAGTTATTTTTTTTCTCTTACTTATCACATATATTGCTCGCAAATAGTCTTCAAGGCTTCTAGTTAGAGCAGGCTCGCCCAATTGAGGTTTTCCACGCACAAAATACACCTTCTTGATGAATTATTTAATTTCTATTTTAAAACTATAATGTTCTGTTTATAAACTGGAAATATATAATTAATTTTTGATATCAAATGTAAATATTTTATAATATGCCCAGGGGTATAAAATATATTGAGAACGATGGGCACACAATGGGATTTATCTAAACTTGTAGACAAAAAATATGCTAATCTTCCTCCA
>CAZJJA010000068.1:0-1105 GCA_964546235.1 uncultured Thermofilaceae archaeon
TGGAGAGACAGGCTGCGGTAAAACCACCACTGGAAGAATGATACTGGGTCTCGAGAAGCCTACGGAGGGCAGAATATTCTTCGAGGACGTGGAGATAACTGCTTTGCCAGAAAAAGAGATGAGGAGGCTCAGGCGTAAGATACAGCCCATATTCCAGGATCCATATGCTTCGCTGAATCCAAGGATGAAGATAGGCGAAGCCGTAAAGCACCCCTTAGAGATACACGGAATCGCTGAGGGCGAAGAGGCTAGAAAAATGGTCCTTGAGATGCTCGAGAAGGTTGGGTTGACCCCAGCAGAAAAGTTCTACAACCTATACCCGAAGGATCTTAGCGGTGGTCAAAGACAGAGGGTAGCCATAGCCAGGGCTATGATACTCAAGCCAGAATTCGTCGTTGCCGACGAGCCTGTATCGATGGTCGACGTTTCGCTGAAAGCAGCAATACTAGAGCTAATGCTGAAGTTCAAGGAAGAACTGGGACTAACATATCTCCTCATTACACACGACCTAGCCATCGCAAGATACGTAACGGACAGAATAGCCATCATGTATCTGGGGAAGATAGTAGAGATGGGTCCAGCAGACGAGGTCTTCGAGAACCCCATGCACCCCTACACGAGAGCCCTAATAAAGGCCATACCAGCCCCCAAGCCAGTCAAAGAGAAAAAAATACCAATACGGGGCGAGGTCCCACCATCACCAGTAGACATTCCATCTGGCTGCAGATTCCACACAAGGTGCCCACTTGCGACAGAAGAGTGTAAAGCCAAGAAGCCAGAGCTGGTGAAAGTAGGTCCAGACCATTATGTTGCATGTCTTAAAGTGTAGCCTTTATCGGAGAAACTTTATTTTTGTTTTCTACAAGGAGATATATGGTAGCCAAGTGATGAATTTGGCTACCTGTCGACCGCTCTTTGTGCGGAATGAGAAACACGGCCTTCGCTGAGACAACAACAGCACTTGTAAAATATTTTCTGTTCTCTATCGTATTGAAATAAAATCCTATAATGTCTTAAAGTTTGTTAAAACATACAGTTATTTTCTCACTAAGTCTTTTTTGAAAATATAAACAAAATGTAATAAGGATCTAAATATAAGAGCTTT
>CAZJJA010000068.1:1205-6313 GCA_964546235.1 uncultured Thermofilaceae archaeon
ATCTCTTCTATGGCTAGCTGGGGGTTAGCGATCTCTGAGAGTGCGCCAGCAGAGACTGCTAGGTCGAAGGCATTATCTCTTATTGGAAGTTTTGTTACGTCGGCCTGGATTAAGTGAATAATAGTTATCGTGGCGTCGTATTTTTTTTCTCAGTTGTCTGAGCTGGCCTGCAGACACGTCTATGGCAACGACTTCGGCCTTCCTTGAAGCTAGCATTGTCGTTAAGAGTCCTGTCCCGCAGCCAGCATCGAGAGTTATTTGGCCTTCTCTTGGACTGGCGGCCTCAAAGGTCTTTTCTAGGGCATTCATATAATCCGGTAAGAGTTTTGCTAATTCGTGATAGTAAGCCGAAAGATGATCATAAGTATATGTTATCAGTTTTATCCAAGTGTTTTCTCCTAGAAGTCTTGCTACAGCGTAGATAGGAGTTGAAAACAATGACGCTATGGCTAATAAAGTATAGGCTAGCTTAGAGCGAACGCTCATTCACTTATACATTGTTTTTCGTTATAAAATGGTTAAGTGCCTGCTGTTGTTTTTATATATCTTTAAGGTATATGTTGTCTGATCTATTTCAGGCTGGTGATCGTGGATGTCTGTGAACGATGATGAATGTAGGCTGGGCTACTACCAAGTTGCAAGTATTCTTCTCCTGAAACCTAGCATTGAGAACCTCAAGGAGGCTCTAAAAGTCATAGAGGAACTCCTCGAAAATGGCTGTAGTGCTGTCGAACCTGAACTGCTCGAAGAACTGAAACAGGCAATCCTAGAGTCGAGGGAAGACCTTAGGGGGCTTGAAGTCGAGTATACCCGCCTATTCGTTAACGCTTATCCAAAGCTGGAATGCCCGCCCTATGAGACTGTTTTCAGAGAGAGGAAAAGGAGTATTATGGGAAAACACGCGCTAGACATAGCTAAGATAATCGAAGAGCTAGGTCTTGAAGTGTCTCAAGATTTCAAGGAGCCGCCAGAACATGTAACACTTGAGTTCGAGATTATGGTCTATCTCATCTACAACACGCTAAGAGAAACTGGGAGGATGGACCTCTACTGTCTTCAGTGGAGGGTTTTTGGAGATCACATCTCCAAATGGGTTCCAGAGTATGCAGACTGTCTAGGCAATGCCGCCAAACTTAGTTTGTACAGGGTTCTCGCGGATTATCTCAAAAAACTTGTTGAGACAGAGGAGAAAGCTTTGAGCGGATATGCAGAGGTGTGCGGTCAGTGACACAGGTAGTTGTCCTGGGTTCGGTAGAGGGTTTGACTGGTTATAGAAGCGTTAAGCCGGACTATGAGGAGATGGCCCAGGTTTTAATGAAGGATGAAAAGACAATTTTTGTTGGATCCGGGCTAGACAAAGGTTTCTGGGACGGAGCCAAGGACTTCTTCAGAAGGCTTGGCACGAACTGGACAAGGACGGTCTTTGTCGACGCAGAGAAGGACGTTGAGGCTTCAGGACTCGGCTTAGAGGAGGTTGTCAAGTTCTGGGAAAAAGTACTTGAGAGTGTGGAGGAAACACCGTATATCACCTTTAACATCAAGAAGAGAATTTCAAGGCGAGTTTTGGTTAAGTTTGGTGCCTCTGCACTCCTAGAATATACGGGTGTTCCAACAGTAAAAAGAACGAAGTGTGTCAGTTTTCCAGAATGTAGCCAATGTATAGGGATCTGTCCATACGGTGCACTAGAAGGAAAACCACCAACTGTGAACACAGACAAGTGTGTCGAATGCGGGCTATGTGTCTCGGCATGTCCGACCGGGCTAATAACTAACCCGGCTTTCCCCGAAAACCTTGCAAAAATGATAATCGATCAGGCAGCAGCTATAGATATAACTAGGCTAGTCATAACCTGTAGCAAGTCCAGAGAAAAAGCCTACCAAGAGCAAAAGAAGGGACTATTTATCGAGGTGCCATGTATAGCAAGTTTCCCTGTATGGATGATAGCATATGCACAGCAGAGGGGGGTGAACATAGAATTCTATTGCGACGAAGAGGCGAGGAAGAGATGTGGCAAAAAGGAGGCTTCGGAAAAGTACATAGAATATCTTGGGGAAATGGGTGAGGTATTCTACCTAGATAAAGAAAAGCTGGGCGAGGCTGAAAGTATACTAGCTATTACTGGTGCAAGAGCGCAGTTCTTCAAGAAGCTGCCACAAAAGACTGGGGAATGGGTGAAGATCTCTTTGCCAATATTCTTCCGTATAGACGTTGATAGCGAAAGGTGTACTCTGTGTGGAGTGTGTGCGGAGAAGTGTCCTGTAAGTGCGTTGATCTTGGAAAAGAACGAAGAGGGATATTATCTGTACTTCCATCACGACAGGTGTGTTGGATGCAACCTCTGTGTGAGAGTTTGTCCAGAAAAGGCTATCAGTATTGAAAAGGCTGTTAACCCAAGATTTCTCAATGAGAGATTACAGCTGGACTTTTCTTATCCAGCACGCTGTAAGGTTTGTGGAAAGGATATTGGACCAGAAAAGAAGATAAGGAAGATTGAAGAGCGGCTGAAAACTATGAAAGCTTCTCCAACCGTTGTTTCCAATATAAGGATTTGTCGCGAGTGCAAGTTTAAGAGCCAGTTCGCTGGACTTATGTAAGCATTATTTTTTACAAGTTATAATTTTATTAGAGAAAGTTTTTAACTAATTAATATCAAATAGATATAATTTTTTAACAATATAAAATTAGATATATTTGGTAAAATCTATTATTTGACCCCAAAATTGATATAGTTATCATTGCAATAAAATCGAGGCTATCAATAATTTTTTAAATTCTCTCATAAGCATTGTTTCTCGAAGAATTTTTCCTTTTATTGTTATAATAGAAGTTTCTAATTTTCTGTACACGCCTTAAAGAAAAATATTTTGGTCTAAAATATTTTCTCGGTTTTACCTCGGTCTTACGTATCCCCATTTCTCTAGTGCGCGGGCTAGCTCTTTGTGAGTCTTAGCATACTCGTCGAGAGGTATGTCTTCAAGATACGCGTCAATAGCCTGCCTTACAGCTTTTCCTCCAGCAATAACCCCGTCGGGATGTCCCGTCACTCCACCCCCAACCTGGATCAGTATGTCGGTTCCCATGAAGTCTAGTAGTTGTGGCAGTACTCCTGGGTGTAGTCCTCCAGATGCAACTGGCATGACGGGCTTTAGCCCGTACCACTTCTGCGGCATGTATTCATCGTCGCCTGGATCTGGGTTGAACTCGTCTTCGGTAATCATCCTCTGGGTGTAGCGAAGCATTTTGAGGTCTGCCTCCATTTTTCCGACGTTTGTCCCTATGTGGATGTGGTCTACACCTGCAAGCCTGAAAAGCTTTGCTATAAGGAAAAATGTTACTCCGTGATCTGGGACACGGTCTATTGCCCCGTGGAAGGCTCTGTGAGCGTGTATTGCAAGACCGTATTCTCCTGCAAGCTCTCTGGCCAACTGTACCGCCGCTGGTCCGGCACAGAGAACGTCTACCATTATGAACTTGTTCCATGTGTCAGCTACGAGTTTTATTCTGCGTTTCATTTCCTCCGAGGGTGCCGTGACGTTGACAAGGTATCCTTTCTTTTCTCCTGTCTCAGCCTCTGCTTTTTCTAGAGACTTTAGGACCGCGTTAAGCCTTTTCTCAAACTTGTTGAAGTTCTGGCTTGTGAGGTTCTCGTCATCTTTCACGAGGTCCATGCCTCCGACGGCAATCTCGTATGCTACATCTGCGTACTCCTCCGTTGTAAGCCCGACTTTAGGTTTGGGTACTGTTGCCAATATGGGTCTTTTTTCAACGCCTAGAATCTTCTTTACACCGTAGAGTCCGTGATTTGGTCCTGGGAAGGATTTGACGTATTTTTCTGGGAACTGTATGTCTATTGCCTTGAGCCTTTTAATAGCTCTCATACCATATACGTTTCCTAGGACAGAGCTGAATAGCTGGGGTAGGCTACCAAGCTCGAAAAGCTCTAAAGGATAGGCGATTTTGACAAGCCCGTCTTCCCTGACTATATATGCCTTTGCCATCAGCTTTCTAATGTGTTCCTTCATTGTAGCGAGCGTCGTCCAGGTTCCTACGCTACTCTCAGAAGCAAGTCTTCCAGCAACTTCTTTCATAGATATTCCTTCAGCGGGCTTTGCCCTATATACAACTATTATCTCGTCTTCGCTTGGAGTATAGCTTTCGTCTACAAAATCGAGATACCACTCAAATTTTTTCTCGGGCGTTTTCCTTCACCTATCTTAATATAACATAGGGTAAGATTTTAAGTTGTCTAAACATTTTTGATTTACCTGAGAATAGAGGCGAGTAAAATGTCTAAAATTCTGGTTACAGGCGGTGCTGGCTTTATAGGAAGCCACCTTGTTGAGAAGCTTCTAGACATGGGATACGAGGTAAGGGTTCTAGACAACCTTACAAGCGGGAAAAGGGAAAACCTAGAAAAAGTGTTTTCTAGGATAGAGTTCATCCAAGGAGACATCAGAAATATAGAGGATCTAAAGAAAGCTGTCAGCGGCGTGGAGACAGTCTTCCACATGGCTGCAAACCCTGAAGTGAGGATTGGAGACCCCAGAGAGCATTACGAGAACAACATACTCGGAACATACCTACTCCTTGAAGTTATGAGAGAAAAAGGAGTAAAAGACATAGTGTTCGCGTCCTCAAGCACGGTGTATGGCGATGCAAAACAGCTACCGACACCAGAAAGCTATGGTCCAATGAAACCAATCTCAGTTTACGGCGCCTCAAAGCTCGCCTGCGAGTCACTAATATCCTCATATACTCACACATACGGATTCAAGGGAGTCGTACTCAGGTATGCGAATGTTGTGGGGCCAAGGGCAAAGAGAGGCGTTGTCAAGGACTTTGTCTACAAGCTCAAGAAAAACCCAAGAGAGCTGGAAATACTGGGAGACGGAACCCAGACAAAATCCTATATCTGGATTGAAGATGCTGTTGACGCAACAATTAAGGCCTGGCAGGAGACAAAGGAGAGATTTGAGCCATACAACGTCGGTAGCGTGGACGCGATAAGCGTAAAGGAGATAGCCGATATTGTTGTCCAGGAAATGGGACTTAGCGGCGTGAAGTATCATTTCACAGGAGGAGTTATGGGAGGAAGAGGGTGGGTCGG
>CAZJJA010000069.1:0-6205 GCA_964546235.1 uncultured Thermofilaceae archaeon
ACATATATTATGAAGCCTAAAGAGCCCTACGAGCTGTTTGGTGATCGTCCCTTCACAGTATTTCCGTGCGGCTTTTGGAGGATCGACGACGAGATTATCATAAGTTATGGTGCTGGAGACTTTCTAGTAGGACTTGGGCTTTTAAAAGTGGACGAACTCCTAAGCCTTCTCGACAAGGGAAGGCTGGAATAATACAGTTAGTACTTTATTTTTCTAAAACAATTCTTCCTTTTTTCTGCAGAACTTCTATATCGTGTTCGCTCAGTCCCGTTATCTCAGCCAACCTCCGAGGCTGGGCTGAAACAAAGTCTCTCAGCGTCACCATTCCTGCTTTTAACAGCTTCACTCTGAACCTGCGAGGAATATCGTCCAAGATGGTTAGGGGGTATAGTCTTGTTTTTTCAACCAGGTCTTCTAGCGCCTCTCCAGGTGGATAGGACCATGCTGTAGCCTTCATTCCAACACATTGTACATACTGTATGGCTTCCTCACTGAACTTGGTATTTGTTGCAAGCCATGCATTATCAAAATATTCCGAAAGATCTTCCAGCCGTGCTTTCACATATAGGGCGACTTTTATCCCGGTGTATATTCCTTGGCTGTTATGATATTTGCACTCCACCATGTAGCGTTTATCGTTCTTCTCGGCAACCACATCAACCTCGTGGCTTACACATCTTCCCTCAAAGATAATGTTAGTCCTTACACGATAGCCTTGGGTCTCGAGAAGCTTTGCGAAGTATTTTTCGAAGGGATAACCTTCTGGGCCAAGCTTCATTATTGCCTGCTTGAGTGTATAGCGGTGTTTTGCATGCGGATGCTGATAAGATAAAATATTCTTTATGACGCGATGAATGTAGCGTGTAGTTGTCATCTCGGGGAGTATTTTCTCCAGTTCAGTTAGGACTTCCCATGCCTCGCTTTCAGAAAGCCCTACTCTCAGGAGGCTGCGCAGAACTTTATCTCTGCTGAACCGTTCTATTTTGCCGTCTCTCTTGATAACCCATATTTCCTTCATGGTATACCATCAATCTGTGTATAGACATGTTTCGAAGAACACATCTAAAGAAAAATTTTCTGCATTAAAACCCAAGTATTACTAGAGAAGCTCCAGCAATTCCTTGTAGACCCGTTCAGAGAAGAGGGAGATAAGTCGTTTCATAAGTTCCTCGCTAGTACCAATAGCCTCTTCGATCACAAGGTTCTTGATGTATTCGTAGCTGTAGATCATCATAGAGAGGTTCCAGAAAAGAGCCTTTGAAACCACCAGGGCATCCTCGACATTATTTATGTGCTTCAGAATCTCTCGGGTAAAGGCACCCATATTGTTTATCATTAATCTCTCGTCTACTCCAGATTTTACATGTGCCAATCCGATCCTGAATACTGACAGAGCGTGCTTTTCATCATACTGGTCTTTGAAAACTTTTGTCAACCATAGCTCGAATAATTTTATCGCCCTCTCAGCTTCTAGTCCTGTTTTTCTAATCACCTCTACTGCATCAGGATCACTTGTCAGCGAAGACATTACACCTGAGATAATTTCATCCTTTTTTGACAAAACTTTTTCAGCCATGCTATGGAGTCTCTCTATATCTTCACCCGTTAGACCTATGTATTTTAGAGAAAGCTCAGACACCCTAGCAATATTACTTCTCATTTTTTCGGCGTTCATTTTGGCCCCCTATGGTCGAAATCAAACCAATTTTTCTATAAAATATTCTTAAGAAATATTTTTAAGTTATGAGTACTTCGGGTTTGTAATTCATGTTTCATAAGTTATTTATCGTTCCAATTTTTGTTGACAATATCTTGGCTTTGATTTTTTCCCTGCAGGCTGGACACAGATTACCTATATCTTCAAATTCTTCACCAAGAATTTTCCTAAAGTGATCAAGCAAGCGTTGTGAGATGAAGACTCTGCCACAAACCCTACATTTTATGCCTTTAACCTTGACCTCACACATAATGTTTCTTGAAGAATTACCAATGTTTTCGTATTCTTCGAGAAATGATATTGCCCCGAATGGACATGCTTCTACACATTCACCACATAAGATACACCTGCCTTGAAAGACTCTGACCACAATATAGTCGTCGTCTATAGACAATTCTATGGCTTTTGATGGACATATCATTGCACAGGCTCCACAACCTGCACACTTTTCTTCGTTAATAACTATCCTTCCTCTGAAACCATTGGGTGCAGGCAGTTTTACTTTGGGATATCTTTCCGTCAGAGGATTAGAACCTATACGTTTTAAAGCCTCTCCTAATATCTTCATAGCATCCACCTCATAATAATCAGGGATAGAACTGAAAAAATAGACAAAATTGTTGGAAGAATAAACAAAACTTTTAACGCCTGGTCAGCTCTTAGACGGGCAAAGATAGAGTCAATGACAGACATGACCACAATTAGTACTAGTAAAATGACTGTATACGCTAGAACAGATGCAACCTTGAAGACTGGGTCGCTTATAACAAGTGGTGTAAGCATGTCCGCAAGCAATCCTACAAGAACATACAGTTCGAGGAAATGGGAAAGCTCCGCCATAGCGAGCATTCCTCCACTATATTCGATCATAGGTCCTTCCATAATCTCCGTCTCGGCGTTAGGTATCGAGAAGGGATTAGTCCATGTTTTCCCAATAGCATATACCATTAATGCTACCAGGGTAGGCGCTAAGTAAACATACAGAATCCTTTGGTGCACTAACTCTTCCATAATCCCTTCAATGTCTAGGCTGCCCGTGGCAAGATAGAGTGACGATACAAATAGTGCAAGGGGCACTTCCATTCCTATCAGAAGAATGAGCCCTCTCGAAGCAGCAATACCAGAGTAGGGGTTTGAAGAAGCCAAGCCACCAAGTATCAAAGACACTGACGAGGCTGCCAGGAGGAGAAAGATGACGATCACATCACCAGCGAAAGCCAAAGGACCTAAGTAGGCTAATGGAGTTATTACTGCTGCAACAAATGCGAAGGATAAGCCTATGACTGGAGCATAGATGTAAACCCAGGAAGCGTTTTTCGGTAAAGAAGCGTTTTTTGTCAAGAGCTTTAAAAAATCGTAAAACGGCTGGAGCACTGGCGGACCCACTCTTCCTTGAATCCTAGCCTTCAATTTTCTTCTAATACCTGCAAGTAGAAAACAAACAGCAAACACATACACAATTATAAACACCACACTTTCCCAATACATCTCTCTCACCTCTTCTCAGAAAGCTTTTGAGCCGCCTCGAGAATTCCTTTCAAAATGTTCTGCGGCCGTGGAGGACAACCAAACACATATACATCAACAGGGATTATACTGTCGAGAGGTCCTGCAACGCCTGGACCACCTTTGAATATTCCACAACTACAAGCACAAGTCCCAACAGCTACTACAACCTTGGGGTCTGGCATCATCTCGTAAACTCTCTTTAGCCTAGGCAAAGCCTGCCTGGTTACAGGACCTGTAACCAAAAGGACGTCTGCATGCCTTGGAGAACCTACCAGTTTTACGCCAAATCTTTCAGCATCAAAACGTGGAGTAAAAGATGCTGTTATCTCTATGTCGCATCCATTACATGCACCTGCATTGAAGTGATAAACCCAGATACTTCGTTTTAAAATCTTCCCCCTAAGCATAACCTTTCACCCCGATAAACAATAGTAAAGAAACAATGACAAGGAGCCCGACTATTAATGCATAGGTCATAGAGAATTTTGAAGAAAATTCAACTTCCCTTTCTGTCTTCAGCAGGACATTGACAGCTATTTTTGTGAATCCAAACAACAACATTATCCGTAGAAGCTCTAGTATAATGATCCCATAGGCGTCATTCACCGCTTCAATAAGATAGTGTTCCAAAAGAAATGGTGCAAAGGGTGGAAGCATAGATAGTGCATAACATGATATCGCTATAATCCATGCGGTAGGAGAGCTTACAAAAGCTAGCCCGCGTAGATCTTCCACTTTTTCTCCAAGATCTCGTGAACACCTGTTTATCAAAAAGGAGAAAACCGACAAAAATCCAAGAGACATTACAGAAGCCGCCAACATCTCAAAGGTTTGGCTCTTGCAACAGGCCAAAAGTACGAGCAGAACATATGTTATCCACGAGTAGGCTAGGAAATACTTCGTCTTTCTTTGTACAGCCATTAACATGCTTGAAAAGAAACTCAATAACAACAGAACAACTACACCGTCCATAACCATCACCTATCTGTACAGCTTAAGCAGGGATCAATACTACCGGTAATAAGAGGAACATCGGCTAGCCTATGTCCAGGAATCATATATTCTAGCGCATAGAGGTTGGGTATCGTGGGCGTACGGATTTTAACTCTTTCTGGCGTGTTAGAGCCATTACTACGGATATAGTATAGAAGTTCGCCCCGAGGAGCCTCTACTCTACTGACAACTTCTCCCTCGGCGACATGTTCGATGGGAACTCTGATATCTCCTGACGGCATATCTTTAATAGCCTGTCTTATAATGCGAGCTGACTCGTAGACTTCTAACAACCTTACAGCAAGCCTTGAGAAAACATCTCCTTCGTCAGCAACTATAATGTTGAAATCCAGCCTGTCGTACACCAGGTAGGGGTCTACACGCCTTATGTCCCATTCTACGCCAGAAGCTCTAAGAACCGGGCCGACAACACAAAGTTTTCGTGCATCGTCCTTGGAGAGAACACCTATTTCTTTGGTTCTAGCCTTTAATGTGGGGTCTTCGACAAAGACCTTCTTTAGTTTGTCGAGCCATTTGAGTGAGGAATCAAGCTTCTCTAGTACGAATTTTGCTGTTTTTTCGTCAATATCTCTCCGCACTCCGCCTAGAGTGTTTATTGCATACTGAACCCTGTTGCCAGTCAATACCTCAAGAATATCCATTACATGCTCTCTCGCATACCATGTATACATGAACAATGTGTCGAAGCCCGCGAGATGGGAGGCTACGCCGAGAAGCAATAGATGGCTTTCAATTCTGTTCAGCTCGAAAACAACAGTCCGTATGTAAAGGGCGCGGTCTGGGACATCGATCCTGGCAAGCTTTTCAACACCCTGTACAAAACACTGGCTATGGGATTGCGTACATATAGAGCAAACCCTTTCAACTAGGCGAAGGCACTCATGATATCTTCGCCTCTCCAAGAGGTACTCGATACCCTTATGGTTATACCCCACCCTTACTCTAGCAGACTTAACTCTCTCGCCCTCGAGGTCTAAGTCTAGCTTAAACGGCTCCTCTAGAGCCGGATGATATGGTCCAAAAGGAATATATAGCTTCTTCATGTATGCTCACCCCTTTCTAAGAGGAAAAACGTTTTTAGGCCAATCATCTGGAAGAAGAAACTTTTCTAGCCTTGGATGGCCCGTAAATATTACGCCAAACATTTCATAAACTTCCCTTTCGTAGAAGTCCGCTACAGGGTAGATTTCAACAATACTGTCCACGAGAGGCATTGATTTGTCGACTTTAGTGTAGACATTTATTAGACATCCTTCAATGTCAAAGTGATATATTAGAGAAAAAGTATCTATCTCATCCACACAGGTTATCGTGCTTAAATGTGCCCCAATGTCTCTCATGCGTTTTGCGAAGTTTTTGATTCCTTTTACAGCTATCCTGATATTAATCCGTCTCTCGCTTACACACAGTTTTTCTCCTTCAGGGAAATTTCTCTCCAATTGTGCCAAAATCTTTTCTACGCAAGAATTCATGGTCACACCCCGATTGATAAGAGGATTATAACAGCTACCAAAAAGGAGAGTATTCCATAGATCTTGGGCAAAAATCCATTAGAGAAGGCTTTTTCTAGAAGCAAGGATACTCGTTGTATCCTATTTACTAGCCATTTCTCAGGATCCAGAGCATTGTACAATTTGTAAAACATCTCGAGTATATCGCTGTAAAAGTCTTCACCAGACATACCCAATGCCATCTTTTCGCCAACAATATCTTCTCCGCATAAGAAGATCTCCGTATACACGATATGCTTAAGGGATACAACGTATAATGCAAGTCCAACAAGAATGCCAGAAAACATGAGAATAATGATAATCAAGCTGTTGAAGCCCCCAGCCAGATAAAGTGTCCCACTTAGCTTGATTTCAAGACCCGCAATCTTCGAGACAGTCTTGATAAGGGGGCTCGGATAAACACCTAGCAGGAAAGCTAGCGTCGTGAGAGCTATAAGAGGTATTAACATGGATA
>CAZJJA010000070.1:0-6196 GCA_964546235.1 uncultured Thermofilaceae archaeon
TGTACTACCAAAGTTGAAGACTTTGCCTTCAGGAAATCTTACAAAAACTTCTCCTAGGTCAAGTTCTGGGATATAGGGATAGCTCGTCCATTTCTCCGTTCTTTTCCTAAACCATTCTCTGCCTTTTTCAAGAAGCTCTTTCTTCCTATCATTATAGTCGCCGTAGTCTCGGCTGCTTGCAATTTCGAGTTCTTCAAATGGATCAGTCCATTCTCTAGTCACTGGCTCCAACAATATCTCTTCGAACCTGTAATCTAGTGCTTCACAAAGGTGCATAAAGAACTTCTCGGCTCTTTTCCTCTGCGAATCATTGATGTATTCGTTGGGATTCTTCACAAACAGCGTTTTTCCCCTATAGATTTCAAGGTCAAAGTCCGTGAAATGGTCATAGTGGTAGTGGGAAATCACTACTATATCCGCTCTAGGAGCAACCTCTCTTATTCTCTTCTTTGCCTCACGAAGCCATCGAAGTTTAAGCTTATCCGACGCGGGAAAAGAGGGATGCATTATCGCTGCACCAGGATCTATAAGGATATTTACGTCTGGCGTCTCTACGAGAACAGACATGGACTTAGCGCCTAGAGAATCCATCCAAACAATCTGAAAAGACGACATTCAATAGAAAATAAACACATAGCAGTAAAAAAGATATTTAAAACGAATTTACCGTTAGGGTTCGGGAAATTCTCCTGAACCCCATCTTCCCCAACAGTCACCACCCTTAGGGCACGTTTCGGGAAAAGCCCCAGCTTTCTCGGAGAAACGCGTATATTCGCCGCATCCTACAGCGTTTATCCTGTAGATTTTTCCATTAAATGTAAGCGTGCCAGTCCAAGTTAGGAATGCACGACCCCAGGCGAATATTCCGGAGCTATTCCACCAAGTCCCCCTTCCAATAACCCATTTTTCTGGCCAGAACATGAAGACGCGACCAGTAATGTTTAGGCTGCCTTCAGGGAAGTGGGCGATGATGTTGAATTCGGAGGGTTGTATGTCCTTGCTATAGGTTAGGGTGAAGTTTGTCGTCGCAGTACTTACGCCCCTGTCTAGGAGATTTATGACAAGCTGATGCTCAAAGCTTATCTGAGGGCTCTCAGGAGATGGATTCTCTGAATGTGTAACTAATATTGTTATGTTCTTTTGCCATATCACCATGCATGAGAATGCTAACGGTGGACCCATGTTGCGCGTCTTTTCTTCAAGCATGGTTCGGTGAGTAGCCCTATCAAAGACCATAAAGCCTCTAACACTTGCTGTTATTCCGTTAACGTTAATTGTTGCGTTCATCTCTCCCATGTCCCAGAAACCAGACCAGATGTCATAGTCTTTCTTCTTTGGATAAACTCCGTGAATAAGCATATGTCCGTCCCAGTCTCCAATCCACATTGGCCGTCCTTCGGCCTTCATCGTAATATTCAATAAGATTTCTCCGTCCTTTTTCCTTATAACGTGAATCCACGTTCTCTTTTCAGGGATATAGGTCAAGTACTGTAAATATTTTCCGCTAAGATCATACTGGTACACGGTTGGATGCCCAAACTTTTCTCCATCATCAAAGTATAATGGACCGGTGAAAACGATGTCTGGAATTATCCAGGAGTCGCCAATATATAACCTGGGTTTGAATTGTCCCTCTTCTGGCGCTAGTACAAGCCTACCCTGGTATTCAAACATCTCTCTGTTGCTGGTCCATCCAACGGCAAGGATGATAAAGCAGCTGAGTTTCCACCGCTTGTTTCCGCGCGAGTAATATATATAGCCGTCAGGGGTCTTTACGAACACCTTACCTATAGGAACAAAGTCTTCTACAGTTGGAACCTTATCCAAGAACAAGGTGTTGTCTAGAGGCTTCCAATCTCTTTCAGGTATGGTCGGTAGAAGCCGAGTGTTGGCAAGGGATTTTTCAGCTTTCTCTAAGAGAGATCTAGCTCTATCAAGGTCGCCATGTTTAAACGAGTATAGTGCTGAGAGTAGGATATACTCTGTTTTGAGGACATCGTATCCCTGTTCCTTTTTCTGCCTCAACTCTTCTATCAGTCTTTTTAGCCTTTCTTTTAGGCTTGTCTGGCCGGTTTTCTTGAAGAGGAATAGATACGCCAGGACAGCCGTCAATACGAGAACTGCAATAATGATTGCTATGAGATATTTTTTCTCCTTATACCAGGTTTTTTTCTCAGACATCAAGTAGTGTAAATATATCGATATATTTTAGGAATTATATGAAAAAAGAAGAAAAAATGTGAAAAATAAAGGAATCTAAAGATTAGTCAAACAGTTCTTCGATTTCTTAAGCCTCACAGGATCAACCAGAGTTTTCGGCAATTTGCCGCAATAAATTCGTCTTCTTAATGAGACGAATTGCTTCTCCAATAACATTTTTGTCCAGGTATATCATCTTTCTTGTCACCCTCATTCACGTCGAAAATACTGCCACTAATCCAAGAAGCTTCAACAGAAGCCAAAAAGATCCACGCGCGCCTGAACTTGATATAATATCAACTTTGTTTAATTATAGACTACTATGCTTTGATTGTTAAATTTTCCTTACATTGTAATTTCTTTTAAAGGCAAGGTAGTTGAGATAAATATAAAAAATATAGAGTTGCTAGATGTGTGCATTCATGGATAATTAAAAAAGGTTAAAGTGGTGATCTGTTACTTTTTGCCTCTTCTATGGCATGCCTAATCATCTTTTGTGCCTTATAGGGTTCTTCGACAGCCCATAGGGTCAAGGGTTTAACTCCAATCGACTGTAGTGTTATAGTACCTGTCCCAAATATTTTGTCCACAAGACCGACGTTTACGTTGACTTGTTGTATGTTTTCTAGCTCCAGAACGTCGTAGTCTATCCCTATGAGTCCTGTTCTTACTATGATTCTTTTGTTTGTTAGAGCATACCATATATTTTTCCACATGAGAAAGTTGTACAACGGCGTTAAGGCTATGAGAGACAGAATTCCGTACCAAAATAGGAAGAACATTATTACGAAAGGATGAATGATCGCTGGACCAGCTATCCAGAAAACGATTATGGGCATCACTAGAAAGGGGATGATTACTATTAAAGCCGCGAGGGACTTGAGTACAAAGGGCGCTTTTTTAGGCTTTGCCGCCCATAAGATTTTTTCGTTTTTGTCAAGCATTTCTCTTAGGTCTTGGGGAACATCAAATGTTCTCCAGCTCACACTTTATAAAGGAAATACTTTCTTATAGTTTTGTCTCCTATTCAATAAATATCTAAAGCAGGAAACAATGTTCCAATATTGGAAAAAAATAATTTACAAGTTTTTCTCCAACTGTCTTTCAACCTTTTTTTCTTCCTCTGGGGCTAATCTCCATTTTAGCTGTTCAAGATACAGGCGGTGTGGTTTGAACCTAGTTCTATAACTCTTCCAATCAATGTTGCTATCTACTCTTATCTTGTCTGGGGTTATTTCTCCGTATCCCCATCTGTGCAGATAATAGAAGTATCCAATATCATTGGGGTTGAAGCCCATCAACCATGCAGTTAATGCATCTGTCTCCAGTGCATTGCTGCCTATTAGAACAAGTCCTAGAGGCTTGGGTTCGCCCCCAACTGGTCCGTTGCCCTCCATCCCGACATAACCGTCGATTAACGCTAAATTCGGCATCATCTTGGTAGCAAGGTATGCTAAAGTAAGGTTTATCGCCTTGTAGCCCTGGTGTATCCTAGACCTGTATCCAGGCATTATCGCGCCCACGACAACATTCTTTATAGAAAGCGTCACCACTACAGTGTCATGCGTCTTTGGTCTGACGATAGACACAAGAGCCTTGGCTTCCAGGATTGTCTTAGAAACTCTAACCAGCACGTCTTTCTCAAGATTCCTACTCCACACGTAGAATTCCTCAAAATCATCGCCTGCTAGATCAACGAGTTCGACACCGTATTCGTCTGCAAGCCTAGTATAGCCGTACCTTTCTATAGCTTCTCTGAAACTGCCACCAGAGGGAGCCTCGATAATTATAGTCTTATCCAAACAGGAGCCTGGTAGAGCTTTCAAAAACGACTCTACCGCTTCAACAGGGGTTGCACAAAGAGGGACATAAGATGATACAAAATTTACTTTGATAACTATTTTGTCTTGCCTGCATAACTGATTTGGAAGACTACTCCGCGATAGAGCATTAATTATCCCAGAGCGATCCTGAGAAGCTTTATCGACGAAAACCGTGTCAACGCTCATCATATGATATTTTAAAATTAATCTTAGGAATATTAAACTATACCTAACCTTTTTTAGCGTAACATTATACAGACAAATACGTGGGACTCAGGGAAGAATACAGGAGATATGGTGTTTTCATATTTGACGGAGACGGCGTACTCTGGAGAGGAGAAAAACCCATACAATCTGGTATAAGAGCCGTCAGAAAGCTACAAAAGGCAGGGAAAATAGTTGTCCTGCTAACAAACAATTCAACACGTTCCCGTAGAGACTATAAGTCTAAGCTTCAAAAGTTTGGCGTCGACCTGCCGCTTAGAAACATTTATACAAGTAGTTATGGTGCAGCCTTATACTTGAAGGAAAAGGGCATACACAGGGTATACGTTGTTGGAGAGCAAGGATTAAAGGAAGAGATTAGAGGAGTTGGGGCCAAAATAACTTGGAAGGCGGAATGCGTTGTTGCGGGCTTGGATAGGAGATTTAATTATAACAAGTTGTCTATAGCCTTGCGGCTAATTAGCAGTGGGGCTTGTTTTATTGCAACAAACAGAGACACTACTTTGCCGACTGAGCAGGGTCTCTTACCTGGAGCTGGGTCAATAATAGCGGCTATAGAGACCGCGTCTGGCTCTAGAGCAAATGTTACCATAGGTAAGCCCGAGATATACCTTCTCGAAATGATCTCTAAAGACTTCGATGTTGATAAAGAAGAGATAATTATGATTGGCGATAGGCTCGATACAGACATTGAAGCTGCATCAAATTTCGGCTGTTCGTCTATACTAGTACTAACTGGTGTACATGGACTAGACAACCTGAGAGATAGCTATGTAAAACCTACCTTTGTTTTGAATAATCTTGATGATTTGTTTGAAAGTTAAAGTAAAAGTTTTGTTTTTTAATAAGAAATATATCTTTTTATATGAAAATTATATATAATTTTGTATTCATAGTATGGTTTACAAAATTGAAATTAAAAAATTATTCTAAAAATATAATGGATGTTTCAGAAATATTAATATCATTTGTTTTAATAAAATAATAATGTAGCTATTATGTATCAGATATTGCAAGGATTAAAATCGATAATATTTGCAGTAATAACAATCGCATCTTTGGTGACATTTTGGGCAAGCTTAAAAGTGCTTGAAAAACAACGCTGGGTTATCGAAGATTATAAGAAAGCCTCTTGGTTCTATATTTCGGCTGGAATAGGCATTTGGGCCGTTGCACATGCTATTAATTTTTTCTATGAATATACAGGCTCTTTTACTTCTGTATTTTCTGTAGCAGACTTGGTTATGTATTTTGGTTATATTTTGCTACTTGGTGGTTTTCACATCAGTGTAAAGCCTATTACATCGTTAATAAAAGACACAGAAATAAGCATAAGCATAAAGATGGTTTATATATTCACTTCTCTTGTAGGACTTTTGTTAATAATTATGGTCTTAGCTAACACTCCTAATATTCTAGCTGAGAAAGGATTGATTACCATTCTAGGCGAAACTCTCTATATTATATTCGATATAGCAATGCTTACAACGATGCTCAAGATAATCGTCTTATATCTAGGAGGCACTATAGCAAAACGATTCGCTACTCTAGCATTTGGATTTGCTGTCATAACTATAGGAGACTCTCTTCTAGCAATAACAGGAGACTATATGTTATATAACGGAATTATTAGAATTATTGGCTATGTCATTCTTGCTACCGCAATATACAAATACAGCGACATGCCACCTGTTGTCTAAGTTTAATCAGTTTTTAACCTTATAGCTAGCCTCACTAAGGCTGTGCTTAGTCATAAGCAACTCCGCATACTCTTCATACTGAAATACTTTTACTGGGGCAGCAAACCTTAGTCCCCCTGGAGTAGAGACTATTAACGCTTCGCCACGATCAAGTGTCTTGATCTCTTGTTCGGCCTCGTCTAGGTAAGGGCTATAGCTTATCACCTTGTCGTAGTCTGGCCTTGTGGGAAGGGGGAGGATTATTTTCGT
>CAZJJA010000071.1:0-6190 GCA_964546235.1 uncultured Thermofilaceae archaeon
CCAAGAAGGTATGGCGTAGTTGTCGCGAAGAAAATCGAAGATAACATCTACAAAGCTATAAGGATCGAGGAAAAACCAGCTATTCCGAGCTCGAACCTCGCAAATACTTCAACTTACATTTTTCCCCCTGAAATATTCGACGCGATTAAAGAGACAAAAATGAGTCCCAGAGGAGAGATAGAGATTACAGACTCTATACAGAAGCTAATCGACAAAGGTATAGAATTCTACATCTATGAATCAAAAGCTACCTGGATAGATGCGGGAACATGGGACACATATCTTAAAGCCATATATCATTCTCTAAAATTCTCGCTGGGCATACAATATAGCAGAATGTTCTTCAAAGAATCTTAGACATAGATTCTCATACAGTCATAAGCAGCTAAAAAACCGTATCTTTCAAGCTCTTTGACCAACTCGTCATGTGGAGGTGAATTGTTATGGGAAAAATGTGTCAGCACAAAGGGTGTATCCTCATCAACAACGTTTTTGTAAAGCATCCATTCTTGTAGAACCTTGATATCCTCAAAACCCATATGATACTTAAAATCTCGAGAAGAACGTAATCCCATTGTGGCCTCAACCACGACCAGGTCAAAATGATGCTTCTCTAATATACGGAGTGCTTCATGTGTGTATGGACCTGTATCTACAGCATAGAGAAAACTCTTACCATCTCTTTCGATAATATAGTTTAGAGGTTTTTCTTTCCCCTCAACATTGTGGACCGCTGGAACCGCAACAATCCTATATTTGCCAAAAGATAGCGTGTTTCCCGGGCTTATGCTGATAACCCTAATCTTAGACTTCCTTAGCTCACCCTTTAGCACTCTCCTAACACGCCTTGACACAGTAGCGTTGCCAACAACATATAGAGGCTTCAATGAAACCTTGGTAAACGGATTCTTTCTCAGTCTAAGCTCATCTATATACAAGTGGTCTGGGTGACTATGAGTTATTAGAAGAAATCTTATGTTCCCCAACTTTACGCCACATTTTAAGCTTTGAACATACACATCCGGCGGAATGTCGATTAAAATAACATCGTCTACTACTATAGAAGACCTAGCCCTAAGGTTTTTACCACCCAGCAGCCTGGCTCTTCTACATCTGGCACAGTCACAAAAAGTGCCCGGGTATCCCTCAGCACCAGCAGTGCCTAGAAAAACAATCTCCATCTAACTCTCCCCTCTCAAGCTCTCGTTAGCAATGATTTTACATTATAAAAATAAATATATAACACCCTTCTATGTACCGTGAAAACAGACCCCGAATGTATACCCTGCATATTAAACCAGACAATAAGAGCAGTAAAATTCTCAAAAAACGAACACATGCTGGAAAAAGTACTTAAAAACACTCTACAAACACTTCTGGAAACAAACTGGAACAACCCGCCTATGGCTCTGGGCTTTGAAACGTTCAAAACAATAAGGCTTACTTTGGGAATAAATGATCCATATAGAGAAGAGAAGAAAAGGGTAAACAATTTTGCACAGAAACTTCTATCTCAGATAGAGGAAATCGCTAGAAAAAGCAGAGATAAGGTAGATACAGCGATAAAGATCGCAATCGCGGGAAATATAATAGACTATGGTTCACAGAGCGGTTTTGACGTAAAGAAAACGATCACACAAGTCCTACACACAAAGCCAGCTATATATGACATAGACATTTTAAAAGAAAAGCTAAGGAACGCGAATAGAGTTATGATATTCCTAGACAACGCTGGAGAAGTAGTATTTGACAGATACATGCTTGAAACCTTTAAGGAAGCTTATGGTATAAGGAATTTCACCGTAATTGCGAGAAAGGAACCCATGATAAATGATATAATAGTAGAAGAACTCGATGAACTTGGATTCAAAACCCTCGGAGACATTGATTACAGGGCAATGCCTTCAAGCTCAATCAGAGAATGGAAACGATTCTTGCCGGAACTAAAAAAATGGATAAAAGAAGCAGATATAGTAATCTCGAAAGGGCAAGGAAACTTCGAACTCATGGAGGGGCTCAAAGGAATATTCTTCATGTTTATGGTAAAATGTGACGTAGTGGCTAAAATCGTAGGTGCTAAAAAGGGATCAATTATACTTAAATTTTCAGGAACTAGTTAGCATTCTTTTGATATCATGTATCTCCAAAAAAGAAGGATTGTAATCTTTAATTGTATGACAAAATATTTAATCTCGGTGAAATAGTACGCCAAGGCTTATTCCTCCCTTGGAGGAGTTGACACCTGAAAAGTTTAAAGAAACTTTCAGAAAGATACTGGAATATAAGAGGAAAGCAGGCATAACCCCTATTCTCGACAATCCTTCAGATCTGCTTGAAAGGGCTAGGCTATACGCAACAAAATACAGGAATGGCTCGCTGGGATGGGCTTCAAACATTTGGAGCAGGTCTGCGAAGAACACAGTTGTCATAGAGAGAGACAACCAGATCAAGACCGAACATAAGGTTTTGATGTTGAGGGTTCTGGAGCATATTTTAGCTCAGGGTCCTCTGATAAAGGTTGACGGCTACTACGGCACACCAGGTACCAAGGTGCAGATGCATACAACCGTCTATGTTGACCCACAGTTCCCTGACCTTGCTTATAGGTGGAAACAACTCGTGTTTCCTGCTCCGCCTGACGAGAAGCCAGATGTTGAACTTTTTGTTATTCCACACTATCTTGGTAACCCGAAGATTCCCGGGACCGACAGGCTTATGGCAGTTATAAGGTTCCCGCACCATGACTTCACGATAATAACGCTCTCATCTTATCAAGGTGAGATAAAGAAAGGAGCACTTTGTCACTGGATCTTTCACGTATACAAGAGAGGGTGTACAGGAGAACATGCAGCTCTGAGAGAGTTTACAGTAAAAACCGTCGAAGGAGAATGGAAGAGAGTTACCATGGCTATTTGGGGGTTGACCGGCTCAGGGAAGTCGACCCACGGATTCTACGTGTGGACCGAAAATAATGCCAAGAAGTATATAGAGGAATTCGGCATAAACCCGCTGGATTACGTCAGAGACCAGAAAATAAGGAACGACGACATGATTGCGATCTGCGAAGACCGTGTTTACGGCTCTGAAAGAGGCGCCTGGACCAAGACCGAGGACCTTACCCCAGAGCAGGAGGCCATGTGGCGTGCCGTGATGAGCTCTAGAGCATTACACGAGAACACAGAATTCAACGAGGAAGGGTTGCCCAATTTTGAAGGTAAACTTTACCAGTACTTTGGTATGCCCAACAGGAACTCTAGGTCTGTCATATATCTAGAAGATACCGGATACTTCGATGGGAACGTAAACTCTGACGGACCTTTAAACACAGCCGTGTTTATCTCGCCGGGATACTTTACTGACTACGCCTGGGTTAAAATCAACGATCCAGCTTTTGCGGCAAAAGTTTTGGCTGATGGCAGGACTGTAGGACATCCTGCGCAGGCTAGAGAACTCGTAGGTAAGGTGAGGTTTGTGCCAAGGTACTCTGAGTTCACCATAGGTGTGAGTGACGACGCTCACGTAGTAAGGTTCTATGAATTTCTGAAGAAATGGGAGAAAAAAGGCTGGAAAGTTGACGTATTCCAGCTTAACACTACCGGGAGGATAGTGGCAAAGTATGTATGGAAGGAGATAGACCTCAACGGAAAAAAGATTATGGCGCCAGAACCCGTCCTTGTCGAGAAGAATGGGCTACTAAAACCTGTAGGGGGAGAACGCCCGACAATTGAAGAGACAGAACTGTTCCTGCTACAGGCTACCCGTGGTGCCGTAAGGTGGAAACCTCATCCAGTCTGGGGCGAGAAGGTCCTCGTGCCAGCAGAAGTTCCTGGCATCTCTCAGGAAAGATTGAGGCAACTTGATCCTACCACCTATCTGTCTGTGGAAGAATTCAAAGCATTACTAAAGGCTCAAATAGAACTCAGCAAACATCACTTAAGGAAACGAGGCCTAAAGCTTCCAGAAGAAATAATAAATGCCATGGACTTCGAGTAACCATTTCTCTTTTTTAGAAAAATGTTTGATATTTGGGGTCTGAGACGGGGTTGTCGATCATTAGGCTATTTCAGCCTTTACCCCGAGACCTCTTCATCCCCCACCCATTTTTCTGTTGAGAAAAATAAAGAATTAACTCCAAAGAAGCTTTCTTCTTCTAGCCTTCGTTAAGCGCTTTGTCCTCTTCTTATCTTTCAGTTTCATGTAGCTCTCGTATGCCATGTCTAGTGCGTCTTCAACTGCTTCAACGGGGTCCCAGGCTGAGGCTTTGCCAGAATGTATGCCTTTGTCGAACTTCAGTGTGACGTATGCGTCGTATCTCTCTCTATCTCCTGTCTTTGACCTTGGCTTGAGAACGACCGACATCTCAAGGAGTCTACCCCTCTTTGCGACTGAACGTGCGACGTCCATGCTTTTCTTATATATAAGTCCTTGCGAGAAAATGTCGAGATTGTTGGCACCCTCAATCCTTATTGGAAGGTTTGCTTCTTCGATCGCAAATAATACGCGTCTGAGAACAGAATAGGGGGTTATTACACCTACTGGCCAGTCCTCGCTGTTTAGGACAACTACTCCTTCGAGTATGTCTTCCCGAGAAGGAGTAGAGTCCAGGCTTATAGTCCTGTAGTGTTCTATGGCTATCTTGCCTACAGGCTGGTCTAAGAAATAGGAGACGTCGCCTTTGACTTCTCCAAGCCTGCTTCTCCTGAGAGGCGTCCCGTAAACAAAGGAGAGAATATCATACCCACTCACTACTCCACTGAAGCCCTTATCTGAGACTACAGGAATAAAAACCATGTTTGTCTTTACCATCACCTTCCGGGCCTTGTCTATCTTTTCGTAGGTGTGTACAGGTCCAAGTATGCGTGTCATTAGTTCTCTAGCAGACACACGCGCCCTAATCTCTAGGTTTTCTAGAACATTTTTTGCTGTAACTACACCGGCAATCTCTCCGTCAACACTTACAGCCAGTCCGGGAACGCCTGACTTTAGCATAGTCTTCGCAGCACTAACAGGGTCAGAGAGATCCTCTATAACAGGTGTCTTGAGAGCAAGCTTTCCGACTTTACTCTGACCCGAAAGACGAGACCTGAGGAGAGAGAAAACCGTAACAATGCCTACATACTTCCTATCATCAACAACAGGGAGAACGGGAAGAGATAGTTCATGCATGCGTGTAGAAGCGATAGAAACAGTGTCTTCGTAGGATAGAGGTTCTACCTCTGTGAGAAGCCCCCAGAGGGGGGCTTGAAGCTTCGCCATACATGTTATATTAGTAAGTGGTGTTATTTATCTGTGATATTTTCTAAAAGTTGAAATTTTTCCAAAAATGCATAGTAAAGTTATTTTTTGGTAAGTTCCTCGAATAACTGTCTCGAAAAATTATAGATTTCCCTGAAGAAGTTCTTCAACTCTTCCTTATATTTCAATGTGAAGTGGAATAGCAGTGCGATTAATATGATTCTTATTATCCAGAAAGATGTAGCGATCGCCTGTGCAATAGCTATTTCAGTCGGTGCTATGAGCCCGTATCCTGCTAGCTCTCTTATTATGTCTATAAGTGGTGGAATTAATATCATTGATAAGAGGACAATTATTATAGTGAATAACTCGATTATTGGTAGGCTATAGCTAAACAACATGATCGTTAGTGTAGAGAAGATCATAAACACAATACTGTTAACTGCTATCTCCTCCATTTCAATTGAAAAGACCATTACAATCATCGCAATAACTATTGTTGTGGATGCAATACGTATCTTCTGTAGGATATTACCTCCTTTTCTTTCCACTTTTTTCATAAGTTTGTATTCTGAAAACGCCACTACTACAAGCGAAACTAAAACGGCAAAGTCAGTAAGCTTTATGATGTACTCGGCGTTTGAAAGAAGAAGTAATCCCATAAAGAATATTACAATATATGGATCAACTTCTAGCCCGATTTTTTCAATATCGACTAGAAACACATCCATAAGGAGTTCACGGAGATGTTTAAGCGCCGCCACAAAGGCTGGTATATATGTTGTGAAGATCCCAAGGGAAAGAGCTGCGAGTGTGAGTGTGAAGGCTATAGGATTGTCTTTCAGGATATCTAGAGGCGGTATAGGCGTACTAGGAAGACTTAAACCCCTGCTAGCAAGTACAATATATATACTGATATATATCTCTTTATATAAGATTATTTTGCAAAAGTAGT
>CAZJJA010000072.1:0-1725 GCA_964546235.1 uncultured Thermofilaceae archaeon
CGTATATCATCCATTTTCTTTAAAAGTTGCCCCATTTCACCGAGAGACAGTTCACGGTAAGGATACGCTCTCGTCACGAGATCATACACTTCGCCAATATCAAGCGCTCTATACTCCATAGTCAAGCCCGTAATCTGGTGTGCTAAGACGTCTAGAGGTTTCTCATGAATTCTCAAATCCTCCAAGTTTCCTCTCTCTGCTCTCCTAGCGAGAACCGCGGACTCTATAGCATCCTCCAGGTCAATAGGTATAATGATTCCCCGAGAAACCT
The DNA here is from genome assembly GCA_964546235.1 of uncultured Thermofilaceae archaeon. Lineage (GTDB taxonomy): Archaea > Thermoproteota > Thermoprotei > Thermofilales > Thermofilaceae > JALVKT01. Next base: position 272 of record CAZJJA010000072.1, read on the forward strand.
CTCCAAGCCTATGACTAGCCCTTCCAACCCTTTGTACAAGCCTTATGGCCTGGCGTGGAGAAGCGTACTGCACAACAAGGTTTACGTGTCCTATATCTATTCCCAGCTCTAGGCTGGAAGTCGCGACCACAGCTTTAATTTCTCCTCTCTTAAACATTCTCTCGACTTCGATTCTCTCCTCCTTGGATAGACTTCCATGATGCACCCTGACGTTCAGGCCGAAGTACGTTCTAAGAACCCTGCCCACAAGCTCGGCAGTATCACGAGTGTTTGTGAAAATCAAGACACCGCCCTTGGAGGCGTATTCCGCAAGCCTTTTCATCCTCGAGTAAAACTCTGGTGGAAGTGGAGTATCGTTTGCTGAGACATTGTCGTCGATATCATCTATCCTTATGCTATAGCCCTTTTGTTCATACCATTCTAACACTGTGCCGAAGCTTCTTCCCGAGACAAACTTTAACGCTAGGTCGGGCTTGCTTATTGTTGCAGAAAGGGCTATGATCCTGGGCGATCTTCTGGCCAGCTTTTTTAGTCTTTCAAGGGCTAAGGTGAGCTGAGAGCCTCTCTTGTTATCCATGAGTTCGTGTAGCTCGTCTACAACTATCCATTCAACGTTTTTCAAAGCCTCTCTCATCTTCTTGCCCACAAGGAGAAACTGCAACGTTTCGGGCGTCGTTATGAGGAAGTGGGGAGGGTTTTTCGCGATTCTGCGGCGTATCTTCTCAGGGGTGTCTCCGTGCCTTATTTCGACCCTATAACCGAGCTTCTCTATAAAGTCCTTCATCCTAATATGAATGTCCCTGTTCAATGCTCTGAGAGGAGTTATGTAGAGAGTATAGACTGGCTGACCTCCCTTCTCTAAGAGTTCGTTGAGAATGGGAAAGAAAGCTGCCTCAGTCTTACCCGAACCTGTCGGCGCTATGATGACGAGAGACTTGTATCTTTTTGCAAGTTTAAAGGATTTAAGTTGAATATAGTTTAGGCTCTTATACCCCTCTTTTTCTAGTTGGTTAGCGAGCCTAGGATGTATAGGTAATATGTTTTTCTCTTCTTTCATCTCCTAGATACCCTTAAATGACTAATAGGCAAAGTCCTAGTTTCAAGGCTCTAGCGGCTTATTTTTGTTTATCCCATGCTCATAAAAGGTTATAGTCAGGTTTACAACCAATATTCATAGAGCTTAACGTTTGTGCGGGATTATGGCTGAACACGAGGTCTTGGTTGAAGAGCTGAAAAAATGGGTTAAACGTGAGGGCATAGTTACAGCTGAGAAGATCCTAGAATGGGCTAAAGAACACAGCATCTCTTCGCTAGCCCTCTACGTTTTCGTCGAGGAAGTTCTAGACGACGAAGACATAGACGGAAGTAGTGACACAGTACTTATAGATGAAACCTTCGACCTTCACATTCCTTCACGTATCTACTATAAGGCTAAAGAACAGCCTCAAAGAAAA
>CAZJJA010000072.1:1825-6111 GCA_964546235.1 uncultured Thermofilaceae archaeon
AAAAGAAGAAAAGATAATTGCAAAGAAAACTGTTAGACAGTCCAAAAAGAAAAAGGCGGCAAGGACCATAAAAGCTCAGGGAGGTCTACTTGAATTCATAGCAACAACGACGGTTCAAAAAGAAATAGAACAGAAAGAGACTAGTGAAACGCAGAAAACGGAATCTCCAAAGGAACAGCAAGCTAAAAGTGAAGTTGAGGAGAAAAACGAAGAACAATTAAAGGAGAAAGGTTTAGACGAGGAAGAATTAGATGTGATAAGTGAGCTACTAAAGGATGAAAGATTCGAGAAAGCCCTCAGATACCTGAATAATTACTGGAGCGTCGGCATCTACAGGTTCTACGAGGACATGAAGCGGATGGGCGTAAAAGAGCCAAAGAAAATCCTGTATGAACTTTCGAAGAAAAAACTAGTCAGGATAGTGGATCCTGGTGTCGTGAACGCTATGGATGTGATAAAGAAGCTTAAGCTAAGAAAAGAGACTAGGCTTAGCGACCTGGTTAAAGGTTCTTTGGGTTTTTAGGCTGAAGCTGGAATATATATTGGTGTTCTATGGTTCTTATCGTAGGCTTTGACTATGCCTTTTGCTTCCAGCTCTCTAAGAACCTTTTTAGCCCTGCTTATCTTTATTCCGAAACGGGATGCTAGAACATATGGTGTGATGTATTTCATTTTCTTGATGTCCTTTACAATGTGGTCTATTGAAACCTGTGTTAGTTCTCCCTGTGCGTTCAGCTTCATTTCAACCTTTTTCTTGTCTTCCTTCTTTTTCTCTCTGCCTTCTCTTCTCGCTCTTTTTTCTAGCTGCGAGATTGAGGGTTTTTTCCTTCCTCCCATTTAATCTCCCAAATTTTTTGTTAAGGGGTGCGTTTAAATATTATGTTTTTGCTGGAATTTGGGCAAGCTATATTTGTAAAGCAAGGGCATTTTATACGGTATGGTAAGACACTATAGGGAGCCCAGATTTTTAAGAAGCGATGGAAAACCAAATTTTAGGGACAGAATATACGAGGTAGAGGCTGAACTGGAAAATGTTTTTACGAGAAACCCCGTTGTTGTTAGTTCGAATTTATCCATTGAAGATCTAATGAAGAAAATGGTTGAGAGCGGATATAGAAGGATTCCTGTTGTAAGTGGCGATAACAGACTTGTAGGCATAGTGACGGCAAGCGATATAATAAACTATTTCGGAGGAGGCACCCTAAACATGATTATAAGAGAAAGACACAAAAATAACATCTTCAGGGCATTTAAAGAGAAAGTAAGAAGAATAATGGAGGAGACCGTAATATTTGCGGAGTATAATGAAAAAATCAGCAGTGTTATTGAAAAAATGTATAAATTTAATGTGGGAGGATTACCCGTAATTTATGAGGAAAAAGTTGTTGGAATTGTCAGTGAGAGGGATATCATAGGCTATTATCTACAGCAACTAGAAGGAAGCGTTAAGGAATACATGTCGAAGGACATAGTTACCGTTAGCTATGATACGCCTCTGATTGACGCAATGAAATTCATGATAGATAGCGGATACAGGAGATTGCCTGTTACATCTGGTGAGCGCATTATAGGAATACTGTTTGCAATGGACATAGTCAGGTACTTAGCTAGCGGAAAACCGTTTGTACGTGCATTAGACGGAAGAATAGAAAATGCATTAAATCTAAGGGTTAGCGATGTAGCAGTTCCAGACATACTTTCTGTCAATGAAAACATGTCTCTGAGAGAAGCATTCGAGTTTATGACACAGAATGGAGTTGGAGGAGTACTTGTCAGAAATAATGAAGGAAAAATAGTAGGAATTTTGACTGAGAGAGATTTGCTTAACGCTATTGTTCTTGGAGCGAGAGATAATGCTTAAGCCTTTCCACCAGTTTCTCCAATTCTTTAATCTTTATTTCTACAACCTTACTTCTGTCACGAACACCATACACGATCTCTATTTTTGATGTTGAGACATCAAAAATTTTTGAAAATGTCTTAATGAGAGCTGCATTAGCTCTGCTCTGTAGAGGAGGCTCTTGAGTATAAAATACTATGCCGTCTTCGTTTATCTCAATCTTTTCTTTTGGAGAGTTGGTTTTTACATATACCTTGACTCTCCAACCATCTTTTCCTTTAAAAAATAGTTTTTCAGCCACTCATTTTCACCCTGACTTCTTTGACTTCTTTTTCCACCTTCTTTAATGGAGCTCTTCTAGCCAATTCTCTCACGATATCCAACTTACATAAGATGCCTACCGGACTTCCTTTTTCGTCGACAACCGGCACTCCATCTACTCCTTTTTCAAACATGATTTCTACAGCTTTTTGGACTCTTTCGTCTAGGGAGACAGTTTCCTTCATTGGGATCATGACATCTTCTACAAGTATTGGTGTAATCTTTACGTATCTTCCAGCCTTTCTTCCTCCCTTTTCTAGCTTTCTAACCCAAATCAATTTTCTACTCCTATGTCCCTTTCTAGCATCTTCTAATGCAACAAATGGCAGATGATTAACTGAAACGACACCCTTTACTTCATTGCCAATTGCTACTGCTAGCGCGTCCAGGTAGTATGCTCTTAGTTTCTTTACAGCGTGTGCTAACGTATGGTGAGGATGTACGATAGATATTTTCCTCGGAGCCATAAGATTAGCTATCTTTAAATCATCTGGAGCTATCTTGAGGAAGGCTTTAACTAGGGTGTCTTTTGTAACAATTCCCAATAGTTCGCCTCTAGCATTTACAACGAGTGCTACTTCTGAGTCGTTTTCTACCATTTTTCTGGCAACATCTTCTATTGGAGTATTTTCGTATACTATTGGCAGGTTCTCGTTTAACACATCTCTAATGAATTCTTTGTCATGGGCTCTTCTTTTCCATAGAGGACCCTTGATACCTATAGCATGTAAAAGTCTTCTCTTAGAAACGCTGCCAAGTATTCGTCCCTCATCATCTATAACAAGGATGTAATCTACTTTATGTCTAAGCATCACCTTCAGGGCATGCTCGACTGTTTCGGAGATTTTTACAGCAGGAATTTCTTCAATTGTTACCTCTTTAGCTGTGACCCCTGAAGCCTCTAAAGGTTTAACTTTAACTAAAACCTGTTGAAGGAATGCTTCCCGTGACATTTCTTCGGTGACAACAGGAATTGGTCTTGGTGCAACAGGAATTCTGACCCTTTCTGGCTTGGCACCCTCTAGGTATGCACGTATTACATCAAACTGTGTAACGACACCAATGACAAAGCCATTATCATCTATCACAGGCACTAAGGTGAAATCGTTCTCAATCATCATTTCTACAACGTCTTCAATCGGTGTATCAGGCCTAGCAACTATGACTCCCCTCGTCATTATGCTACGTATTCTAGCAGGAGTAGTTAGAGGAGTTTCGCTTTCTCTTCTAAAGTACCATCTCCCACTATCTATCAAATCCTTAGGTGTAAGTATTCCAACAGGTCTAGGTGTTTTTTCATCCCTAACCACGATTATAGCTGGAACCTCACCTTTCACAAGCTTGGGCCAAGCCTTTGTAATGCGTTCCTTCTGAGGCATCAAATATTTTTCAATGTTTTCTGTGGTCATTATTTCATTGACGACAACGGCTTTTGGCTTATAGCCTGCCGAGCGTAGGGCCCTCAATATATCCCGAGTGTTTACACTCCCTACAAATACCTTGTTGATTTCATCTTTTATTACTGGAATTTCATAGAGGTTCCGTTTTTCCATTTCTGGCAGTATTTCTTCAATATCTTGTGAAGGTAAAGCATAAGGAAAATCTCTAATAATTTCTCTTAGAACTTTGTCTGACTTTGCCGAGGTCACAGTGAGGAGATCTCTTCTGACAACATAACCTTCCATTCTTCTAGATATATAATCCTTTAGGACTACAACAATACGTCTATCAGACTTTCTAAGCAATGCTCTAGCCCTTGTTATTTTGGTGTCTAGCCTAGCCTTGGGGACATCTTGAGACATAACTTCCCATACTTTCATACCTTTCAAACCCCCTTTGAAAGGATAAAAGAATTTCTAAATAACTCTTTGGTTAATATTCTTCTCTAATTTATAATAAAATAAATAGAATACAGACTTAGTTAGCCAACTTATTATATACAATATAATATATTGTGTGACAGCCGTGTCCATATCCAGATTCATAGTCAACCTTGCAATGCTAATACTGGTTATACAAATTTATCTTCTCTGGGCTACTTGGAGAAGAACTTCGGTGATGATTGATCAGACACAGGTATTATTTAACGACATATGTGCTTTAAATCAAATGCCCGTAGGATCAA
>CAZJJA010000073.1:0-6096 GCA_964546235.1 uncultured Thermofilaceae archaeon
GCAAATATCTGACAGAGGACAAACACCACATTTAGGATTTTTGGCCCTGCAAACCTCTCTACCAAGCTTTATAAGGAAAAGATGTGCCTCTAGCCTCTTATCTTCGCGAAAAATCCTGTGCAGATCCCGCCTTATTGTATCATAATTGCTGGAATCCGTTAAACCAAGCCTTCTAGCCACTCGCCTTATATGAGTGTCTATCGCCACCACGGGATAACCCCAGTTTGAGAGGAGAACATCGATAGTCTTGTCACCTATGCCTCTAATCTTCTTGAGTTCACTCCTCACTACCTCCTCTCCCTCAACCATAAGCTTCTTCATATCACCTCCGTACTTCCTAACAATCATCAAGGCTAGATTATAGATAGCCTTAGCCTTAGCCTCCTGAAGCCCCGCAGGCTTTATACTTTCGGCTATTTTTTGTATACCTGCTTCAACAATCTTCTCAGGCGATATCCCTACCTGTTCCTCAAGCCTCCTATACGCTTCTCTTGTGTTTCTTTCAGCCGTGTTTTGTGAAATTATCGTGGCAACTACGGTTTTGAAAGGATCCTTTGTGGTTCGAGATACTCGAAGCGCTACAAATTCCTCCAAGTCAATCTCGAAATATTTTTTGAGCCTCTCAAGAATCTCGTCTCCCAGTTCATATTTATCCACAATAGGCCCCAGTATAGAGAAAAAGTGTAGTAGAAAAACTTAGTGAAAAAGAAAACTATTCGTTGTTTAAAAGTTCACTTATATCTTTCGATTTCTTATATGCCTCATAGATTGCGCTCATCAGTATTGCCTTAAACCCTCTTTCTTCCATAACGTGAACCGCATCTATCGTTACACCGCCTGGAGTGATCACCAAGTCTCTAAGCCATGCTGGATGTTTCTCAAGTTCTTCGAGAAGCTTAGCTGTGCCTGTGATCGTATACAACGCTAGCTGGCTGATAGCATCTCTAGGTAAGCCTATCTTCAGCCCTGCTAATAAAAATGCTTCATAAAACTGAAGAACATATGCTGGTCCACTCCCACTAAAGGCCGTTACTGCGTCCATATATTTTTCTTCCAATGTTGCCACAAAGCCTATGTAGGAGAAAATCTCCTTGGTCGTGTCTAAATCTTCTTGTGTTGCACTTTTTCCCTTACTAATAGCTGTAGCGGACAAACCGACTATGGCGTTAATATTGGGCATCGCCCTTACTACTCTTGCATCAACTATCTTTTCGATAAATTCTGTCGAAACAGCGGCTGCTACTGAGATTAAAAGCTTGTCTTTTACACACTCTTTAATTTCTTCTAAAACGTCTTTTACTTGTCCGGGCTTTACAGCTATAATTACGATGTTTGCCCAGCAAGCTGTGGATTTATTGTCTAGAGTCGCGTCTAAGCCGAGGCTTTTTAGCTCTTTGAGCCTTTTTTCTGTTCTACAAGTTGCCTTTACTTTTAAATTGTTATTTTTGAGTGCTATTGCAATGGCTCCACCGATTTTGCCTGCTCCTATTACGGCTATTTTCGTGTTATCCAGGAATCAAATCCCCTCGCCACACATATTTCACTAAACTTTTTTAAATATATTCCGCTTTTAATAAGATTCTCTTCATTCAACTTCCTCAAAAACTTAAAATATATTTAAGAATTAATATATATTGTTAAAATCGAATTAAATATATTTTATAAACATACATAGAAACCTAATTTTTATAATTATTTCATAATCTTTAAATATGGTTAAAGATAGAAAATAGTTGATAGAACCATGAGAAGAAAAGCTGTTAGTCCAACAGTAACGTTAATAGCCGTTGCAATTATAGCCCTTCTGATTGGTGTAGCAGTTGGATATTTCATAAAACCCACACCACCACCCCCAGAATGCCCACCATGTCCTACACAGCCCACACAGCCATCTCAGCCATCTCAGCCCACACCAACAGAAGGCGGCATTAAGACAGTTACGATAACTGTCTGGGCAATAGGCCCAGATCCACCAAGCGAATACAGATATAAGAACTTTGAGATAGCTGCTGAGAAACTTAACAAAATATTAGAGGCCTTGGGCGCTAATGTAAGAGTAAAGGTTGAAGGACAGTTCTTTGTAAGACCAGTCGAGTGGGAAGAGTATAGAAAGAAGTTCTACCTAGCCTTTAAGGCTGGCGAAGGCCCCGACATCTATCTAACAGGACACGAGGATATCGGCTACCTTGTTGAGAACGGCTACATAATACCACTAGATGACTATGTAAAGATGTACTGGGACACAGTCTACTATGACGTTATTCCAACATTATGGGATGCATGCAAGTATAAGGGCAAAATCTACGCAGTACCACAGGACACAGAAGTCAGGCCAATATACTTTAGAAAAGATGTCTTAAGGAAGCTCGGATGGACTGAAGAGCAGATAAACGAGCTACCAATCAAAGTGAAGAACGGCGAATTCACACTGTATGATTTACTTGACGTCGCCAAGCAGGCAGTAGACGCAGGACTAGTCGAAAGAGGAATCATACATAGAGTCAAAGAGGGATACGACTATCTACAGTTCTACCTAGCTTTCGGAGGACGCCTATGGGATCCAGCCAAGGGCAAAATGGTAGCTACAAAGAGTGCTTGGAAGAAGACATTCGAGTGGTTCTACAAAGCAGTACATGAATACCACGTAATCAGTCCAACACAGTTCTCAGGTGACTGGGACAAAGACTTCCATCAGCCAGCCACAAAGGGAACGGCCCTATTCATATCCGGAGGAAGCTGGCACAAAGGAGAATGGGTTAGCAAGGGACTCCTCACTGAAGAACAGTTCTGGGATGTCATGGGCTTCATGCTACACCCAGCAGGCGAGAAGGGCGGCAAGCCAGTCACACTAAGCCACCCACTAATCTACACAATCACCACATTAGCTCAGAAAAGAGGCAAAGCAGACCTCGCTGCTGCTCTACTCGCACTTGTAACAGACCCACATCTTAACGCTAACCACGCTGTACAGAGCGCTCACCTAGCAATACTCTACAGCGAGATCAGCGACAGCAAATATGCGAAAGACAAATTCCTCCAGGATGTCGCTTACATGCTAGACTACACAAACTTCATCCCGAGCCATCCGAAGTGGGCCCTCTACAGCCACGCAGTATATAACGTGCTAAGAGCTGTTGAGAGCGGAGACTTAACACCAGACGAGGCTGTCAACGAACTCGTCACAGAACTTCAGGACAAATTAGGAGCTGACGTAATAATCGAAGATTAAAGAAATCCAAAAATAAATTTTATTTTTTTATAAAATATTTATTTTCCAGGTGGCGATTTGTGTCATCAACTCTTAAAAAATATTTCTCAAGAGGGTACCTCTACTTCTTCCTAGTACCTAGCCTTGCCATGATCGTGTTCTTCTTCTTCATACCAGCGATACTCACATTCCTCATAGGACTAACGGACATGGATTATACTTTAGAATGGAGGTGGGTTGGTCTCAAAAACTTTTACCAAATGCTCCGTGACAGATGGACGCCGAAGATATTTAACAACACTATGTTCTATGTCTTTACAACTCTAGGATTCTTTAACGTCGGTACCGCACTTCTCATTTCTATACTCACAATGCATATAGATGAAAAAGTTGGGGCCGCCTTCAGAGCGATCTGGCTATTGCCCCGAATAACGCCCTCAACAGTGTATGCACTGATGTGGCTATGGGCTACAAGGGGCGAAGCAACAAGCCTTTTCAACTGGATTCTTGGATTCCTTGGAATCCCTCCAATAGAATGGAGGCTACAGGCGCCTTGGCTTCTGGTTATACTTGTCAACGGTTTTGTTGGAGCAAGTTTTGGAATGATTATCTTCACAGCTGCACTTAAAAGCATCCCAGTAGACTATACTAGAGCTGCCCTTGTTGACGGTGCTTCGACGTTCCAGATGATACGTTACGTTGAGTTGCCACTCATCAAATGGCCTGTCATGTTCGTTACGGCCTACCAGACTCTCAGCCTTCTAACAAGCTATGAATATATCTTATTAGTTACCGACGGTGGTCCGGGACTTTATACGACAGAGGTATGGGCTCTATACTCCTACCATATGGCATTTCAGATATATGGTGGAGGCAGTGCTCAATATGGATACGGTGCAGCGCTCTCAGCTATACTCGTCATCATTGGTTTGATACTGTCAACGATTTACTGGAAGGTATTCCGTATGGGAGAACTAATGATTGAACCAAAAATAGAGGTGGATTAACATGCAGAAAAAGGTACTAAGATATATTAAAAGGTCGATTCCTTATATCATCTTAATATTTATCACACTACCCATAATACTGCTCTACTACTCTCTCTTCATTAGCAGTATATCAACAGAAGTCATAGGACTAATCCCTCAAGGTTTCACACTAAAGCATTGGGAATTCTTGAAAACTGGAGAAATAAGGGTTCCTGGAACCACAACTACATATTATCCAAACCTGTATATTACCACAATAAACACCTTCATACTTGCCGTCACAATAGCATTCCTAGAGGTAATCTTTTCCTCGCTTGCTGGCTACGTTATCTCCAGGTACAAGTTTAGGGGTAGAACAAGACTCCTACAGATAATCCTCATTTTACACTCATTCCCAGGCATTACACTGCTGATAGCACTATTCTATATACTTAACATAATGGGTCTCTATAACACGCTGACGGGAGTCATTATAATAAAAGTAGCCCTAGACCTACCACTAGACATATGGATCATGAAAGGCTTCTTTGACGGTGTTCCATGGGATCTTGAGATGTCCGCGCTGGTGGACGGATGTAATAGATTGGAGGCCTGGTGGAAGGTCATAATGCCGAATGTTAGAAACGGTATCATGGCTATCATAATTTTCGGATTCCTGTCGGGATGGAGTGAGTTTATATACATTTTGACCTTCATCTCAGAGCAGAAATACTGGACGCTAAGTATGCTAGTATACGCATTAACATCCGGAGAATACTTCTACATAGATCCGGGCGTCACGGCAACTGTTGCCATTGTATACATGATACCTGTAGTGCTGTTCTTCTTGTTCGCGCAGAACTATCTGCTCAGAATACAGATAACTAGCAAAGGTACCTTCTAAAAAATATTTTTTATTAAAACAATCCTTTTTCTTACTGCATAGTTCTAGCAGGTGAGTTTGTGGACACGAAGAAAAGGGGACTCTATGTAGCAGTCGAAGGCATAGATGGTGCAGGTAAAACACTAATCTCCAAGAGAATCGATGAAGAGCTAAGACAAATGGGCATTGACTCTATCTATGTTAGGGAGCCATGGCTTCCGGAGATCAAAAAGTTTCTCTACCAGAATAATCTAGAACCTGAGATAGAGTCTATGGTTTTTGCTGTAGATAGAATGGTTCTTCAAAACAGTATAGTTAAGCCTTCTCTACGACAAGGCAAGGTGGTTGTCAGTGACAGAACTGTTTATTCCAGCCTTGCATACCAATATGTGAGAGGAGTGTCTGAAGAAAAGATATTGTTTTTCAACAGAAAAGTTGTTTTTCCGGAGCTTGTTTTTCTACTGGATGTTGACGTTGACACGGCTTTGTCTAGACTTAAGGATAGAGAATTTACCCGTTTTGAATTAAAGCCTTTTCTTGAAGAAGTGAGGAAAAGATACTTGGATCTGGCTAGACGATATGGATTTATCGTTGTCGATGCCTCGCTTTCTCCTGAAGAAGTTTTTCGAAGAGTGTTTAACTATATTCTGAAAGAGCTTAGATGAGAAGCGAGAGCTTGCTGATGCTGGCTTTTTCTGTGCTATAAAGCCCGCAGTGTACTATAGGGTTATTGTTATGGAAACCATAGAAACCGTTGTTGAGTGGGCATTTGAGACACTTCTTGAATGATACGGTTTTTCCTCTGAAGGGGCAGTTTACGAGTTTTTCTATGTCCAACATTTTCTCTGGTCTAAGTGCACACTTTATCTTTACTTCAGGCCATTCCCCCTCCATGCCTCTATTGTATGGACACCTGAGACACTCGCTCAGCTTGACCCAATCACCTTTTGGACAACCTTTGATAAGGAGATATATTGGCGTGTTCATTGCTTCCCAGTTCTCCTGCATTAATGCCGTCAAAAACACAATGTTAACTG
>CAZJJA010000074.1:0-2308 GCA_964546235.1 uncultured Thermofilaceae archaeon
TATCCTGTCTATACTTTTGATAGAAAAATGGCTTCTTTTGGGAAAAAACTGGGAGTTGAGGTTTATCTTGTTTAGTTATTCGAGGAAGCCTACTATTTCATCCAAGCCTTTTCTCGGCCTGGGTGGGGGTTGTTCGGCTGGGTAGCCTACGGCGAAGACAGAGACTATTACTTTGTCGCGGTCTACGCCGAGTATGTCGTAGTATATGTCGTATCTTAGGCTGTTGATCCATACTGCTCCTAGTCCTAGGGCGTGTAGTGCCAGCCAGAGGTATGTTGATGCTATGGCCCCGTCAACAAGGTATGTTATGGGGCTTGTCTGGGGGTCCACTACTACTGCTATTGCTACTGGTGCTCCTGAGAGTGGTGACGCTCCTCTTCCAGCCCTGCTCATTTCAACGATTTTTTCTCTGTTGTATACTACTATGAACTGCCATGGCTGTAGGTTTTTGGCGCTTGGCGCGTGTCTTGCAATGTCTATTGCTTTTTTTATTAGTTCTTTGGGGACTGGTTTTTGCTGGAATTTTCTGATGCTTCTTCTGTCTAGGAGAAGCCTTATTCCCTCTTCGTACACGTTTAATATATACATCTATGTATATATTTGCTATATGTATAATCTGGTTTTAGTGTTTCACGCTCTTCTAACATTAGGGTTGTGCTTGGTCGAGAATGCAGAGTTCGAGGATTTTTAGAGGAAACTCTATGCAGATAATTTGAACTAATAATCATAATGTAGTTGATACTATTAATAATTAGTATGACGAAAGAGGAGAGTCTAGCGCTACTCTAAAGTCTCAGCGACAGAAAAAATGTAGAAGGTATGGCTAGCTACGGTATTGTCTCGAAGTGCGAGATTTTAGGAATACCAAAGCCTATTCTCAGGGATGTTGCTAGGAGGATCGGGATGAACCAGAGGCTAGCGGAGGAGCTTTAGGAGGCATGTATCCATGAGGCTAAGTGATAGGCGGGCTGATGATGAGAGGTTTTTAGAGTTTCCCTATGTTGTTGGACGGTTCTAATGATGAGAGGAGGTATGCCTATATGGCGGTTGCGTGGGATCTTAAGAGGATTTGTAAGAGGAGCAGGTATCTGAAGAAGAAGGTGTTGTTTCTTTTAGAGGATTAGAGGATATGAGAAAGACTAGTATAAGTTTCTCTGACTGTTGCCCGGGAGGTTTACGTCTATCTCTGTGGTGAGTCTGGTTCTGAATGCTATGGTTTATAGAGGCGTCTTGGAAAGTGTATATTGGTCAGGATGACCGATGATGTATTAAAGGATATTGAGAGCTTTATTTTGAAGAAGGTCTCTAAGACAAAGATTCCCAGTGTCTCTGTGTCCGTTGTTGATAGGGATGGGGAGGTCTGGAGTAGGGCTTATGGTTTTAGGGACCTGGAGAGGGGTCTTCCAGCAAAAACTACTACACTCTACGGAGTGGGCTCTGTGACAAAATCTTTTACATGCCTCTCTGTTATGCTGCTCCAGGAGGAAGGTAAGCTCAGTGTAGACGATCCCGTGGAGAAGCACCTTCCATTGGAGTTGCGCGTCAAGGGCGAGAGCGTTCGGATTTGGCATCTTATGACTCATAGCTCCGGTATACCTGCGCTGGCATATGCGGAGGCCCTTATAAGGGGTGTTGTGGGCGAGGAAAATAGCTGGATATCCATTTCTGACTGTGACGACATGTACGCGTTTCTGAGAAAGGCTGGAGAGTGGGGAGAGTTTAGGCCTGGCGAGAAGCATTTCTACCTCAACGAGGGCTACGTTCTACTCGGCTGTATTGTTGAAAGGGTCTCCGGTAAATCTTTCGTCGACTTTGTCCATGAAAGAGTCCTTCAACCCTTAGGTATGAGTAGGAGCTATTTTAGGCGCGAAGACGTCGAGTCGGACGGCGACTATGCTGTACCTTATGTCATTCCAGAAGGAGGAAAACCCCAGCCTAGTAGCTATCCATGGGGTATTGCAGCTGATGGCGGACTGATAAGCAATGTGCACGACCTGGGACGTTATCTAAGAATGTATCTCAACAAGGGAGTTCTGGACGGGCGGGAGGTGGTGCCCAGGAGGGTTGTGGAGGGAATGGTTAAGCCCAGGATACCCGTGTCTGGCAGGGTTTTCGGGGATGAAAAGTACGGTTTTGGGTGGTTTATTACAGAAAGATTTCATGGAGAGAGGCTCGTTTTTCACGGCGGCTCTGTGCTCGTCTACACCGCGTGGGTGGGTTTTCTACCTGATAGGGGCCTGGGTGTTGTTTTGTTAGCTAACGCAAGCGGTTACTTGTTGTCCTATCTCGGAATGTATGTGCTGTCTCT
>CAZJJA010000074.1:2318-5974 GCA_964546235.1 uncultured Thermofilaceae archaeon
GAAGCTTGCTGGCAGGTATACGACGTACATGAATACAATGAGCGTAAATGTGGTGCCTCGTGACGGCATACTCTACCTAGAGTATGGCGGAAAGTATGGTAGAAGGAAAGTCCCACTTTTCTTCGAGAAAGAGGAGGATGACAGGGTTTATTTCTCGACGATTGCGGGCGGCTCTAGGATGGAAATCGAGTTTAGGGTTGAAGAAAAGCGGATAGTATTGTTCTATGAAAGATACAAGCTCGTAAAAGAGTGATTTTTTATTCACTCCATTTTTCTTTAGGCTTGTACTCCCTGCTTTCAAGTATTCCTTCAATATATGCCTCCACGACCTCCTTAACAGTTCCCTGCGCGCCGGTGATCACTTGGATGCCTATAGACTCGAAAAGGGACCTTGCCCTTGGACCCATTCCCATGCAGATAAGTAGGTCAATGCCCTTTGATGCGAGTAACCGAGGCACTTGTCCGGGTTGATGTGCCCCACTAAAGGGGTTCTCGAGAGTTTCAACATTTTTTATTTCGCCGTTCTCCACAGTGACTATGGCAAATGCTGGGGCATGCCCGAAGTGTTCGAATACTCGGTCTTCTAAACCCCTTTTATCCTCAACAGGAATTGCTATTTTTGTCACACACTTCTATATTATGCCTGCGATTTAAGTGTTGTTTTTTGATTACAATAAATATTCTCAATACTTGTTGGCAAAGAATACTATTATTTTCACCGGAAAAAAATGAAAACACCGTGGATTAACCATTCCACTCCTTTCCATTTTAATCCTTATCATCGAGAAGCTACACATAATTTCCTGGTGAAAGAGGTTGAACGGAAAGACTTTGCTTGGAACATTTGTAATACTCATAATGTTGACATCAGTACTAGCCGTAGCGCCTGTGGCTAAAGGAGAAGTAGAGGTAAACAGCGAAGAGGCAAAGTTGTTACGCCTAATAGAAAAGATTAGAAGCGGTTTAGAAAGACTAAAAGGCGTTGTCTCGCACTTAAACGATACTGAAAAGAAACAAACAATATTAGGCAAGATAGGAGAGGCTGAAAGACTTCTGGATCAGGCCGAGCAACTCGTAAACCAAGGAGAGATAGAAAGAGCAAAGGACACACTAAAGGAGGTGTTTTCTCTTCTAAGAGAAATTGCTCAACTTCTCGGCAAAGAAAGAGAATTTATAAAACGGTTTGAGTCCGTCAGGAGGTACATTCACATTATAGAGTCTCTTAGAAAACACCTAAACCTCATGGAGAGGATTGCTGACAGGCTTGAAAGGGCTGGAAAAGACGTCTCGGAGGTAAAGGCATTGATACAGCTTTCCAGAGAGTATCTCTCAAAGTCTATCGAGGCAGCAAAAGACAAAAATTTCACTGCTGCAAAGGAGTATCTTGAGAAAGCTAGGGAAACTACTAGAGAAGCCTACGGGAAGCTTAAACTGTTAATAGAAGAGTTTCTTAGTGAGAAAGCGCCAGAGTATTTGGCTAGACTCAAGGAGTTGTTCCAGAAAATAAAGTCGAGACTTGAGAATGTTAACCCGAAGCTGGCCGAGAAGTTCGCAAACTGGGCGCGTGGAAAAGAACAACTTATAGAAGCTCTTATTAATGAAGGAAAATATAGGAAGGCACTTGTAGAGATCAGGAAGGCTATAGGCGAGATTAAGAGATTTGCACAACACTTGGAGGGTTTCAGGAAGCTTTACAAACTTTTAGCCTTTGCACAGACGGTCGCAGAAAAGGTTAGAGAGTGCAACTCCACGCTTGCCGACATGATAATGGAAAAGGTAGGGCAGATAAAACAGGCCGTTAAAAACAGGGACTGGGATAGGGTCAAAGAACTTTCGAGGGAGTTGATCTCGCTGTTGAGAGAAGCTAGGAGCTGTTTAACAGTTCATAAAAAAGAATAATTTTAATTTTTTGTTTTTTATCCAGAATAGATTTTTCTTTTTATAATGTCGGCAGCCCTGATAATTGGATAGACTATCGGGGAAGCTGTCAGCAACGGATGTGTTCCAACCTGTAGGCTAAACACTTCCTGCACTGTGAGTCTTCCCTGTATAGCGAACCCTATCAGGTTTGTTAATTCACCTGCACTTGAACCGCCCATTACTTGTCCTCCAATAATAATTCCTGTTTCTCGGTCGGCTATAAGCTTGACAACGAGCCTATGAGCGTCCGGGAGCTTTCCGGGATGTTTGTCTACGGTCTCAAACACTCCTGTAACAATATCTAGCCCCTCTCTACGGGCAAATTTTTCTGTTACGCCAGCAGTTCCAAACCCCACTCCTCCAACAACTGTTGAAAATATACCTATTACGCCGAGGTGCGGTCTACCTTTAAGTTCATAAAGGTTCATTCCAGCTACTCTTGCCTCCGAGACTGCTATAGAAGCGAGCATTAGCGCCATCGGTTTTCCAGTAAGGAAGTGTCTTTTTTCAACACAATCTCCTACGGCGAAAACATCTGGAACGCTTGTTCTCATATAAGCGTCAACGGCTATTGCTCCACTTTCACCAATCTGTACTCCAGCCTTTTTAGCAAGTTCAACGTTTGGTCTATATCCCATCGCAAGTAAGACTAGGTCAGCTTCAATTTTCTCCCCGTCTTCAAGAATTATTCCTTCAACCTTTCCCGAACCATAGATCTCCTTTATACCCTTGCCCGTAATCACGTTCACTCCTTTTTCTCTGAGTATACGCTCAGCTTCTTTAGAAAAATCTTCGTCAAACGCTAGAGGTAGAACGCTTGGTAGTTTCTCAACAATGGTCACCTTTTTGCCCATTCTCACTATTTCGTCGGTAGTCTCAACACCAATAAAGCCAGCTCCCACTACAACAATGTGGTCTGCTTCCTCCATTCTTTTCTTTAGCTTTTCTAGATACTCTCTATTTTTCCTAATTGTAAATACTCCATCCAGATCGGCTCCCTTTAACCAGCTGGGTACTTTGGGTAATGACCCTGTTGCAAATACGAGTTTCTTAAATTTAATTTCTTCTCCGCTGTCAGTAACGGCTTTCTTTTCCTTTAGATCAACACTTGTAACGCTGTCAATAAGTACTTCTATGTCATTTTTTTGCAAAACTGTGTCAGGTATCTTATTTTCGTCTAGGCTTCTCAAAGAAGAGAAGATATAGGGTATGGCACAGGGTATAAGAACTTCTTTTTCTCTCCTGACTATCATGAAACTGTGAGCTGGGTAGTAGCTTTTACCAGTAAGGGCTGTGACGATACCCGCTGGACCGCCTCCTATAATCAGGACATCTACTTTTCTCATGTCTCTCCATAAACTATATATCATTCTATAGATATATAGTTTGTCTAATCTCGACATATAGAAAATAATATCAATTAATAACAAAGTATTAAAAACGACTATTAAAACAAGGACCTCTCGTATTAGCACGAGCTACGAGACAGGCAACTAGCAGTTAAATACGACTCAAGAAGACTCTCATACACCTCTACCAGCCTAGTCCTCTCCTCGTCCGAAATCGACGGAACAAAAACTCTGTACACATCAGGATGAAGACCCAGCTCGTCCCGCGAAATGACGCCGTCTCTATATGCCAAAAGTTTAGCAACGCCCAGCGAACTAGCCTCAACCTCCCTAATCCTTGCAACCCTAATACCCGTAGCATCAGCCAGAATCTGGAGGAAGCCGTCA
>CAZJJA010000075.1:0-5952 GCA_964546235.1 uncultured Thermofilaceae archaeon
TATGGAGGTAGCGGACAACCAGTGTGCTTATAGTTAGAATCGCGAGTGAGAAGAATATCCTCGGAGCCATGACTGCGATCTCCTTCGAAATCTCCTCGATGATCTTGTTGATCAGCTCTTCCTGTCCAGGCATGTTCTTGACTTCACCTGTAATTCTACTCTATTTTCCTTTGGATTTTATCCTATAAAAAATAATATCATACCTCCATCAAAATTACTGCAACCCGGTATATAGTATAGAGTGCTAGAAGGCTTAGCGTCAAGATCAGAATCCTTATCGTCGTCATAACAGTCTCATAGCTGAACTCTAGGGTCATCCTGTAGCCCTGCAGGCTCGTCATGTAGAGAGTGACCGCATATGTCCTGGCGAGCCCGGCAGGCACTATGCTTACCTCGGGAATCGTCAGAAAGGCTATAAGAAGAGCTGCAAGCCTCAGCACCGCTATTATGGCAACCAATATAAGATGAGAGGAGACCGCTATTCCCAAAACAGAGGCAATAAGTTGTCCAAGACCACCTAAAAGGATTAAGAGAGAAGAAGCCCTAGTGGGTCCTATTATCCCTAGATACCTAGCATAAAGAAAACTGCCTAAAAATCCTGCACCTGTTCCAAATGTAGAGCCGTAAGCTGCTATGCCTAGGTGGAATACATAGTGTTTCACGAGAAATATTGCTATCGGCGTTAGTGAATCAAAAAATATAGCAACCTTATAGAACTCAAGAGGCTTTCTTCCCCAGTATAAGCTTGAGAATACGCTCGTGAAAGTGGCCACTACACCTATAAGTGCTGGCCAATATGCTGGCGAACCCAAGTCAAGGATTAGATAGTTTACCCAGAAAACACCCTGAAGCGCTACTGACGCGGAATAGAGTATCTGATAGAGTGACGTAACAAATATTCTTTCTTCGCCGCTTTTCCTAGGCTTTACCGTTCTTACGCGGGATATTTTTGCCCAGCCAAGTAGTCCTGTGCTAACGAGTCCGATGAATGTTCCGGAAATAAAAGAATAGAGGAAACCTAGATCACCTAGTGTGAGGAAGAATGTTGCCAGTAGGAATCCTATTATACTAGCTGCAGATGCAAAAGCGTTTCTCTTGGAAGTTACTTCTTTTACCCCTTCCTCATTAAAGCTTGAAAATATGATATTATTCAAGATAAGCGAGATTAGGGCAGAGAAGAAGTTTTTTACGGTATATACTAGGAGTAGACTCTCTAGAGAAGATAAAAATGGAACTAACAGCCAGATCAGACGTTCGGATGCATGAACCAGGAGCAAGTGTTTCTTCTCAGCTTTCGCTATGAGAGAGACCCTCTTATAAGCCAGGAATCCAATTGTAACAGTTGGTAGCGAGGAGGCCAGAGCTATTATCGATATGTCCTGTATATTGTATCCCTTATAGGACAAAAAGGCTAGGAATATACCATTGGTTAGAGACACATAGATATAGGCAAGAAAGGCTTCCGCTATAAGGATGAACTTTAGAGACTTAGCGTCTTTAAGGGGCTTTGACATCATTGTCACTTCTATCGAATAAGTGAGAATATTTCCTTTAATTTATTAATTTATGTTATCTGTAAAAAGAAAATAGGTTTTAGGAAGCCCTTAAGGACTCTCCACCAGTCCTTATTATTTCGATTACCTCCTCTGGGGTAACCTTAGACTTTATGAGATCAGCTATTTTTCTGCCGTGGTCGAGCACAACTATCCTGTCAGCGACCTCGTAGACGTGGTAAATGTTGTGCGTAATGAATATCACGCTGACACCCTGTTCTTTGACTTCCAGTATGTGGTCTAACACTCTCCTTGTCTCTCTGACCGAAAGTGAAGCTGTTGGCTCGTCTAGTATGAGAAGCTTTGCTTTAAAGTGCATAGCCCTTCCTATGGCCACGCTTTGTCTTTCTCCACCGCTGAGCTTGGCAACTCTCTCTTCTGGGGAGCGTATCCTCTTGACACCTATGTCCTGTAAAATCCTCCATGCCTCGTTTTTCATCAAATGCTTGTCGAGAATTGTAATTGGACCTATTTTCTTGACCGGCTCTCTCCCGAGGAAAATGTTCCTGCTTATGCTGAGCAAGTCTATCAACGCTAAGTGTTGATAGACGATCTCTATCCCTGCGTCTCTGGCCTCCCTAGGGCTCTTAAACTGTACCCTTCTGCCCTCGAAGTATATTTCGCCTTCGTCCGGCTGGTACACACCGACTATTATCTTTACCAGCGTACTCTTTCCTGCACCGTTGTCTCCAACCAGGCCGACTATCTCTGCCCTATTTACGTGAAAGTCGACACCTCTGAGTGCCTCGACGTGGCCGAAACGTTTAACGATGCCTCTCATTTCAAGTAGAGGAGCCTCACCCATAGCTTTCACCCGGATGTGACAAACTTTCTCACTATTGTCATATTGATGATCGTCGCTATAATAAGTATCACACCAATAAACGCCCTATACCAGTACGCTGGTGCCTTGGCAAGCACTAGTCCTACTCTCGTCATTGCAATAAGGAACGCTCCCATGAATGAACCAACCATGCTGCCATAACCTCCTGTTAGTAGACAACCTCCCAGAACTGCCCCTGTTATGGCTTCTAGCTCCAATCCTTCTCCGAGAGTAGGGTCTACTATCCTGAATCTGCTGAAAGCCATGAGACCTGCCAGTCCAGCCATTAAAGCAGATATACCGAAGTTAATTATCTTTACTTTTGCTGAGGGAACGCCCAGCTCTCTTGCAGTCTCGGCGCTCGCACCTACAGCAAATGTCCAGTTGCCGTACGGTGTCCAGTCTAGAATAAAGGAGAAAATTGCCGTGACTATGACCAACCATATCGCGCCTGTCCTAAGACCCTCAGTGCCTATCGATCCGTTTAGCACATATATGAGCCAGTGGGGGTTTTCCAGCCTTACTGGGAAACCGCCTGTTAATGCTAGGAGGATTCCTCTTAGGAACATCATCATACCTAGTGTTGTGATGAAACTGGGTATGCCAGTTTTTATTGTTATGACTCCGTTGAGCAACCCTATGCCGAAGGCTACTAGCAGCATTATTATTGACGCTATCAGCATGTCTACTCCGCTGTTAACCATGAAAGCTACCATCATGGGTACTAGTGCGTATACGCTACCAACGGATAGGTCGAATTCTCCTGTAATCATCAAGAAAGCTATTCCTATTGTCACTACTCCCAGCTCGCTTGCTAGCGTTAGTGCACTGTAGAGCGTTGGTATGGTAAGGAATTTGTCGGGGGTTATTGAGGCGAAAGCTGTTGCCAGTACCACTAGGCTGATGAGAACTCCGAATTCTGGGTGTTGAGCTAGTTCCCGGAGAATCTTTTTAGAATCTACCATAACAGAGTTTCACCTCAAATAAAAATTAATAAAAAAGAAAAATATTTTTATTTACACTCTTTTTAAGCACCACCTGTTGTGGCTATCTGCTTCCTAACGTCTTCTAGTCTTGTCTTGTCGATTACGGTTGGTCCTGTCGGGACGTGCTCTGGCGGTATTATTCCGTACTTGACGTAGAGGTACATGAAGACTACAGGTAGGAAGCCCTGTGCATATGGCTGCTGGCTAACGGCAGCTAGTAACTTACCTTCCTCAATAGCCTTTAGTATCGTGTCATCAATGTCGATTGTCAAGAGCTTTACCTTACCGCTTAGACCCATCTCGTCTAGAACCTGGAGTGCTGGGTGAGCTCCTAGTGGTCCTAGCGTGAATATAACGTCTGTATCGGGGTGTGCTGTGAGATAGTTCTTTATGACCTCTGCTGCCTTTGTGGGGTCTGTTGTAATGTCTAGTTTCTCAACAGGTACGTCTGGATACTTCTCCTTTATAGCATCTATTATACCTTTGGCCCTTGTCTCTAGTCCTATGTGTCCTACTTCGTGTATTCCTATTATAACTCTCTTGGGCTTATAGCCTGTGTCGATTAGGTACTTTGCAAGATAGTATCCTGCGTCATACTCGTTTTGTCCGACATAGCTGAGGTAGGGTATTCTCTCACCCTTGGGTCTTGGGTCCGGAACGTTTACGGCTATTACAGGTATGCCCTTATTGATAGCCTTTCTTAGAGGCTCATCGAGTGCCTTATAATCTGTTATAGTGACGATCATTCCGTCCGGATTGGCGGCAATTGCGCTCTCAACGAGGTTTACTAATGCCTGAATGCTGAACTTTTCTGGACCGTTATAAACTACCTTGACTCCTAACAATTTTCCTGCGTCCTGGCTTCCCTTAATTACTGGTGCCCACCATGGGTCCGCAGGTCCTCCATGGGATACGTAGTAGAATGTGAATTCGGGTTTAGTGGGCTGGGTTGGCGCCTGTGTTGGCGCGGGTTTCATTAATGCAGCTATACCATAACCAATTATTACGCCGATAATTATGCCGATTATTGCTATTGCTATCAACGTTGTATTTTTCTTTTCTGACATGGCTCTTCAAGGCTATACCTGTTTTAATACTATATTTGTTTATTCGAAAAGATTTAAAAAGCTGAGAAAATTCATACATGAACTCCTTCTTAAAGGTTATTTTATTATTTAATTTAAAATTATTTCGCAAAAGACATTCTTCTATAAAAAATTTCAAGCTGTACATGCAACTTATACTTCGTCCACTCTCTATTTTATACGCATTCATCCCTATTTCTTAGTCTTATTCATTGACTAGTGGATAAATATTTTTTATGCATACAAGGAAGAATGATTAAAAATTTTAATTAATTTATTTGGATTCCTCGGTTTTTCTAGCACTGTGTTTTGGGACTTCTTCTTCAGCAATAAAACGACAAGAGTAGTGATCACAGCAACTGCAACAATTCCGACGACTAGATATGGTATCGTCATGTCTGGCTCGTAAACAGCTTGAATGTATATCTCTGGCTTTTCTCCTCTAATAACTAGGATAAAAGCATTCTCACAGGTCTCGTAGTCACCCGTCCACCCTTTGAACACATAACGGCCGCCTAACATGCCATATAGCCCCTCCATCCTCACTTCTTTTGGCGCCTGTAGCCGAATTATATCGCCTTCTTCGTATTCGCCTGAACCATTTATCTCTAGACCAATGTTTGTCTCAACCGTCAACCTATAGACCGGGAGCTTATCTACAATCAGGACTCTCACTATATCGTAGCCAGTATTAACTCCATCCGTCGCCTTGACCATTAAAATGTATTCTCCCGGCGCAAGATCATCGGGAACCGTGAACTCGACCTTGTTCTCAGTCACCCTATGTGCAATTATCATCCAGCTTATCTCACCCTCCTTTTTAAAGTGGACATTATACCAAAGCTCATCTCCATCAGCGTCAGTCCCATTCCACGTTAAGGTGTAACTCCTACCGATCTTTAGCCTTAGTCCTTCTGTTGGAAAAATCACCTTCACTTGCGGTGAGTTCAAGGAGACTTCTCTCCTAAACCATACTTTACCGTCTGGTCCCACAAACTCTATACTCCCTAGGTCGTTGAACCACTCTACAACCGTGACTATCGGGATCACGTTAACCTCTATTCTCCCTTGAGCTATGAAATAATAAGAGAGGTTGACTGGATATCTCCTTAGAACATCTCCTTCCCTATTTCTCAAGACAATGTAAGCGTCTCCAACTCCATTAGCTGGCGGATAACGTCGCGTATGATTGTAAAGCCTACTAAATGGTTTCCCAATGACCGTGCCGTTCCTAAAAACTATAAGCGATAACAGTAAACCGTCTGGGGGATCACAGTCATGTGTCTCATACGCAACATTATTCCAGCTATGATAAGCCCAAGAAGTTGCAAGACCACCACAAGCCATAATATCTGTGCCGTTCGGCTCTCCTATTGTTATGAGACCTCCATGAACTTCGTCGAAAAAAGCCCATCTACCGAAAACCAACGGAACTCCAGTGCAGGCATCTCCTGACCCTGCAAGTCTAGCATAACCATAATATTCGCACGTTGTACAGTAATCTT
>CAZJJA010000076.1:0-5919 GCA_964546235.1 uncultured Thermofilaceae archaeon
GGTGCATCTTTGAATGTTCCTCCTCCCTCTCCAAGTAGTGTCAGGGTTGTTGCTAGTGTTGAGGGAGATGCTGGGCTTGAATCTGCTGTGTCTATGGTTGCTGCTCGTTCACCATTTATAGCCGTTGTTGACATCGTCGATAGGAGGCCTGTATATGTGGGTGTTTTTCCTAATCCTGCTGCTGGGGGTGGTGGTGCTGGTAGGATCTTTGCTGAGCTTGTTCTGAGTCTGGGGGCTTCTGTGGTGGTTGTTCCTCAGCTTGGTCCCAATGCTTTGTCTATGCTTAGTGGCTTAAGGGTTGAGATGGTTCCGCCTGGAACAAGGTTATCAGACGTTTTGAGAAGGTTGGGTCTGCTTGGCTAGTTTTTGAGTTTTCTTTTTCTTATATATTATGTAAATTATTGCTGCTGGTATGTATAGAGGTGCCAGTCCAATGATTATAATTATTATGCCTGCGGTAATCGTTATCGCCACTAATATAGCGTCTCTTATTATCTTTAACATGTTAAATTTCGGCCACTCTATAGGCTCTTCTGGCTGATACTTGGACGTAATTGTTACAGATATAGTTGCATAGTCGACTCTTCTCTCGAGATTTTTGAGCTGAGCTTCTAGCCACTCTATTTGTCCGCGTATCCTAGCTAGGTGGTCTTCGACTTGAAGTATCTCGCTGATCGTCTGGGCCTTCTCCAGATATTCTAGGAGTCTCTCCTCTTCTGCCTTTAGGTTTCTCAGTCTGGCTTCAAGGTCCATGTAGTAGTCTGTGACGTCTTGGGCGTTTTCAGAGAAGCTCTTTACCTCTCCGAGTTTACGCAGATCGTCGAGTGCCTGCCTGTAGTAGTCTACTGGAACCTTTATCGTGACCTCGGCTTTCTCCACTCTATCCTTATAGTAATGTGTCCACGCAACGTAGCCGCCATATTTCGAGGCAACACCATAAACAGCGTTTACAGTTGCTTCAACGTTTTCAACCTCTAACGTCATGCTTGCGGTATAGACGATCTTCCTGGGAGGTATCTGGTATTGCTGGTTTTCGCCGCCGTAAGTGTCTACAGTCTTGGCTGGAGTAGAGGGGGCGCCCTGTGGTGTGCCTGGCTCAGCGGCCTTGCCTTCACGTGAGACAGGTAACGGTGCTGGTGTCGCTGGACGGGATTCTGGATAGGATAGTGTTAGTGGCTTGAAGTAGATTGTGCCTACAATATATCCAGCCGCAAGAAGGACTACAATCGCTATCGCTGCTATAACTTTTTTATCAATTGTTATGGTTATCATCAACTCTTTTTACCAAATATGTTATTATGAAACGATCTTATCCCTGTAACGTATTGGGGATACGTTACAGAAAATGAAAACCTTTATAGAATTAGCTTTCCCATGAAAGCTGTGAGACACATATCGTTTGACGTCTGGATGACGCTCCTCGACACAAGAGTATTCTATAGGGAGATAGCCAGACATCTGGCCGAAATAAAGGGCGAAAATCCAGAAACTGTCTACAACATTATCCAGAGAGGCTATATTGCCGTGAAGGAAGCCAGGAGAAGGGGAAAAATAGATCCTCAAAACGTTCTCGAAAGCTCTTTTAAGATAGCCCAAAAGGCCACGGACGGGTTCCTCGCCTTCGATGAAGTGGCAGAAGCGGTATCAAGGGCTGTGAACACGATTGATCCTCAGAGCCTTGTGCTAGACGAAGCGCATGTTCTACTCGAGAATCTGTCTAAAAAATACAGCTTGTCTGTAGCAAGCAACGTGGTTTTCTGGCCAGGATATATCACTAGAACCATTCTCGCCAAGACTGGACTCTCAAAATACTTTGGAGTGCAAGTCTATGCCGACGAGGTTTGCTGTCTGAAGCCTGAGCCATGCATGTTCGAGAAACTGTATGAAAAGACTGGCGCAGAAGTAGAGGAGTGGGTTCATGTTGGTGACAGCTTTAGGGAGGATTTTCTCGGAGCTTTAGCCTATGGATTATCCGCTATACTCATTGACAGGAACAGAGTCTATGCTAGAGGATATTTCAAGGGCTTTAAAGCATGCATTATAGGAAGCCTGAAAGAAGTACCTGCTTGCCTAAAAATATTTTTTGGAGAAAAAATCTAGTCTTCTTCATAAAGCCTTCTGTAAAAATCCCACTTGGAGAGCTGGAGTACAGGTATTGTCTTTCTAGCCTCTTCGACTTCGCTTGGTTCTAGTGTAACCGTGAGGCTACGTTCCCCCTCACCAAGGTCTACTAGAATGTGTCCGAAAGGTGTAGCTACCAGGCTGTGGCCCACAAAATACTTTCCAGTCTGGTTTACGGCGACGATGAAGCTTGTGTTCTCGTGTGCTCTGGATGTGAGTATGGCTTTCCACTGCTCTACCTTATATGGACCCTTATACCATGCTGCTGGTACGATGAACAGGTCTGTGCCTCTTTTCGCCATAGCCCTGAAAATCTCGGGGAACCTTATGTCGAAGCAGACGGCAAGCCCTACAGTGAAGTCGCCCAGCCTATAGACTACTAAGCTGTCTCCAGGCGAGAAGATGCTAGACTCGTTGAACCCGAATGCGTCGAATAGGTGAATCTTCTTGTAGACTCCTCTGACTGTGCCCTTCTCTATGAGTATGGACGTATTGTAGACCTTGTCTCTTTCCTTTAGGTATGCCGAGAATACAACGGACACGCTCTTTTCCCTTGAGGCATCTTTGATCGATGAGACAAAGTTTCCGTTTAGCGGCTCGGCTAGCCTGTGTATATATTCTTTTGAAAGTTTTTCGGAATTCACGCCCATAAGGTATTCTGGAAAGACTACTAGCTCAGCATCTGTCTGCCTGATATACTCCAGGACTTTTCTCAGATTTTCTTCCTTGTCTGGTCCAGCCTCAAGCTGTATCAACTGTATCTTCATACTACCCAGATATCTAATAGAGAGGTTGCTGATAAACTTGAGAATTTATATTTCCTACACACTTAAGTGCATAATTCTTAAATGAATGAACGCTTGCCAGCCTGTTTAAGTTCACCCGTATATCTCGAAACTATAAAGTAGAGATAATGGGAAAATATTTTTATTTTCGGATAATTCAAGGCTATATATATTTCCCAAAACCCTGAAAATATAACCAGAAGAAAGTTTCAGAAACTCAACGTAGAGCCAGGACTTTGCCTCAAATGTAGGGGCTCAAAGCACCTGTGCGGTAGAGTGTACTGTCCACTTCTCACACACAAGACGGCAACATTAACGCTAAGCAGGTTCGGGAACAAAAACCTATATGGCTCTAGCCCGCCATCTGTGTTTATCGGAAGATACGGTTATCCGCGAGTCCGTATTGCTCCCCTGGTGCCGCCCATGACAGGCGATACAAGTATCTACGATTTTCCTGAAAACTGGATCAGACTGCCTATCGACTCGATCTTGTCAATGAGGTTTTCACTTGTGAGAGCCTACATGCATGTTGATGTGAGAAGACCTGAGACCGGGGAGGTCGAGGCCGTAAGGGAGATTGCCTTAAGCTCTAGCCCGGTAGACGTTGATGTTTTACTCAAGAAGAAGCCTTCTGGAATTATGTTTGATGAACATGTTCCACCGCTTGGACCTGCTTCGCCTGTAGAGAAGTTGAGGGTGGAGGACAATCCTAGGATCGAGAGACCTGTAGAGAAGGTTTTTGGCGACGTGGATATGAAGGCTGTGGAGGCTGCGGTCTACCTGTATAGATCTGGTGTGCCCGTGTCCAGAATTGCGAGGATTTTCTCTGTAGGAGCACTGGGTTTAAAGGGAAAGAGAAGGCTTGTCCCGACACGTTGGTCTATAACAGCTGTAGACGATATACTGTCAAGGTATTTAATAGAAAAGGTAAAAGATCTTGAAGAGTTGGGAGAAATATTAGTATACACCCGTAAAACTATTAGAAACTTCTTTGCTGCCATACTTCTCCCTGGAAGATGGAGCTACGAGTGGATTGAGGCTTGGTTTCCCCACACGGTTTGGAACCCGACGAATACGCTCGAGGTTGAGGGGGACTGGGAGGGCTACTGGGGTAGAAAGACCTATGCGTCGCTGGGAGGGTGCTATTACGCTACGAGGCTAGCCGTAGCCGAGCACATGTACTTCAGGTTGAAGAGGCAAGCCAGGGTTCTCGTGTTGCGGGAAATATATGAGGGATTTTTCGCGCCAATAGGCGTGTGGTTCGTGAGAGAAAACGTCCGTAAAATGTTTGAATCGAAGCCCTACAGGGCGTCCAGTGTTGCCGAGGCTATAAGGTATGTGTCTCGTTTCACCAGGCTGAGTGCGGGAGACTGGGTCAAGAGTTCAAGGCTGTTGAGGGAAACGTCCCTTCAAAAAAGTATACTCGAGTGGGTGAGAAGCCTTGGTTAAGTACGTGAGAATTAGGGTTAAATCGGCTCTCCAGAGATCAGGGCTACCAGACATAGACTATGCACTGAACCCTTATGCTGGCTGTTTCCACTCATGTCGCTACTGCTACGCGCCCTACTATACGCCATACAGGGAGGTGTCCGAAAACTGGGGCGAAGTGGTCTACATAAAGGAGAATATAGTGGAGCTTCTACAGAAGGAGATTAGATCCAAGAAAAGAGGGGTTGTCGGCGTTTCAACTATAACGGACCCTTACCAGCCGGTGGAAAGAGAGGAGATGCTTACAAGAAGGTCGATAAAGGTCTTGTTGCCAGTGGGATTCCATGTAAGTATTCAGACGAAGAGCGACCTCGTGCTAAGAGACGTAGACGTCCTGACGGAGCATTCATCTAGGGTTGACGTGGGGTTAACAATCATAACCATAAGAGACGAACTCGCTAAAAAAGTCGAGCCATACGCCCCTCCCCCCTCCAGGAGGCTTAAGGCTCTCTATGAGCTTTCAGAGCAAGGAATAGAAACGTGGGTGTTTTTAGGACCTATAATACCGGGATTTAATGATAATCCTAGGCTTATCGAAGAGGTTATAGAAGTAGCTAGCGAGGCTGGTTCGGAGGTCATGTACGACTACTTACATCTCAAATCTGGGTTGGAAGAAAAACTCGCCCTTTCAGGCATAAGCGCTACATCTATAATGCTCTCGAGGTCGAAGGCTTGGAGGAAGAAAATCAACAATACGATAAGTTTCCTCTGTAAAAAATATTCTGTCAAGTGTAAAACAGCTTTCCCAACAAAAAACAGGACTGAAAGAAACATTTTAAACTACTTCAGCTAAAAACTTCTAAAAGAGGCTTTTATGAGCACGTTGGAACTAGTAGAGAAAATATACAAGGTTGGATGCGAGCTTGCTTCCAAGCTAGGGTTTAAATGCAATGTCACCCTAGAAGAACTCTACACATATTTATCGGCACCTACCTATGAGGAAGATAGAATAACCTTGGAGGAAATATCTTCTAACAGGTATCTTTGCCTGCACGAAGTCCTAGAATGTTCGATACTAAAAAGCTATGGCTTGAAGATTACTGAAAAAATCTTTTCTGAAAAGAACATCTCTTTGATTTACAAAGCCCACTTGGAAGCCATGAAACTAGAAATTTTCGTCGCCTTTAACGAAGGAGATAAAAAATGGGTCAAGAAAAGATTTGAAGACTTAAGGTCGTACCTAACAGATCCTAATCTTCCAAAAGAGCTAGTTACGCATGTCCTCGAACTGATTTCTCTCATCGAGCGTTTGATGATAAAAAACATTTAGAGAAGTCGTTTTTGTCCAGGCGCGTCACATGTATTGTTGGTAACAGTAGAGTGGGGTAATAGCACTATTTAATCAAAAAGAGCCTAGTTTTCATTTTCCAGTGGGAGAGAACTTAATTTGAAGGGAATAAGCTTAGGTTAAAGGGTCATAATATTATTCTAAATACCGATAGAGAGGATTTTTATTCTAAACTTTGTGATTGATTATTCTGTGTTTTATTTATATTTTTATTTTATTTAGATATCCTTATTAAAG